>JBFMDV010000037.1 GCA_040753875.1 Candidatus Zixiibacteriota bacterium
AAGTCATAGAGCAATACGTGGAAAACCATAACCAAAACCCACGCGTTTTCGTATGGACGGCGCCAGTAGAGCGCATCATGGCGAAAATTGCCAAAAGTAAAGAAGCGTTAGACGCAGGACACTAGAAAGTACATTTCTTGGTTCTTCCTCATCTTTGGGGCCGTTGCAGTCATAAACTTCCTGCCCAATTTCCTCCAGGGAGAACCAGCGCCGCTCGGGTTTTCGCCAACCACCGCCAACCTGCTAGGCTGGGCTTCCTTTGGGGGCCTGATGAGCGGGACCTCAGAAGAGATATTCTTTCGCGGTCTCTTGCAGACTTTCCTGGCGCGGGCTTGGAAGAGCTCAATCAGGATATCAAAGTTGAAGGTGCCAACCGCAGGTCTGATCGCCGCGCTTATTTTCGCCTACGCGCACATGGAGATCAATTTCACTCCATTCTCTGTGGACTTCAGCACCCTGCAGGTCACGTTGGCGTTTATCCTCGGCGTCTTTTACAGCATTGCCTACGAGCGAACCAGAAGTCTGATTGCGCCCGTCGTGAGTCACAACTTCGCAAACCTCGTCCAGTATCTTATTGCTGGCCTCACGCTGGCGCTCTACTCTTAGTTGGATGCGCGTAAGCACTACAAGTGACGTCCAAGAGGTAGAGAAAAAGACAGCAGCAATGCAAATCTCCTTGTGCGTCGCCTCCAAGAGATACCAATCATCCGGTTCCTGGTGTGAGGTGGCTTCCTCGTCAACCCAGTCCTCTTCCCAGGACATGGCACGGCGGACGGTTACTCTGCGGGTCGCACTGGCCTCTGGAACTGGTGTTGTTAAACAGCCGGTTAGAAAGGGGTTGCACTTGTGAAAAGCTCCCCCGGCTGGACTCGAACCAGCGACCCGCTGATTAACAGTCAGCTGCTCTACCGACTGAGCTACAGGGGAGTTACAAAACAACACGTAATGTCCTTCCCGTTTCCGGGCAAGGCGATAGTATACCCCTTTTTGGCAAGATGTCAATTCCTTTTGCGGGCCGGATCGGTTCCGGCACGAAGCCACAAAGGTACATTGCACCCGCCCGCGCCTACACAGCAATCGACAGTCACGGGTGGTTTCAACTCATCGAGGCGATCGGCTCTCTCCACGATCCAGCAAGCGCAACTTCAGAACGACTGCGATATCGATCAATCGCACATCTTGCGACACCGAAATTCGCTTCGGCGTCCGTGATCTCGACTCACACGATATCAATTGCTCGTCTCGACACACTCCCACCACGCCTTGGTGTGAAAAATAGACAAAAAGGTCTTGACAAGGGAACCCGGGGAGAGTATGCTATTTACAAAGGTGGATCCGACCGTCCTTCTACTTGCGGCTCGTATGGGCCGTAGTCGGACATCCGTGGGCTAGGGACGGAGGAAAGGTGCCAATTGGTTGGGTACCGCTTCGGCAGAGTCCGAGGCGCAATTGAGCATGGGTTCTTCCAGGGGCGTGAGGTTTTCATACTCGATTGTATCCCCTTGGTGGGCAGTATGCCCTCTAATCATCCAACCATAGGATTTGGTTCCTGCCGCCGTTAATTCCGGTGCGAGCAGAAGCTTGCCCGTTTACGCGGAAGGAGGTGAGTCAGGCTCAAACACGCATCAGCCTGGCAGGCGGTCTTCGTACCGATCTGTCACGGCAAATCTACGATCACTTGGAACCAGGACGAGGAAGAAGGTAAGGCCACAGCGATTGGGTAACGAGAGTTGATGAACTCTACGGAATAAAATAAGCACCGTCAGGCACAGGTTAGAGACGGAATCTGGGTACTGATTTCATTCTATCCATATGCCCGACAGCGCCCTACATTCAAAATATACAGACATATCCTCCATCACACAAGCTAAAACGCTGTGTGGGTTGTGGCTTGTCCTGATACCCCGTCCGTAACTCCGAAAGGAGGCGGGTACCAGAACAACTCGATTTCGTGACCTTCGCCCCACGTTACGTGGCGCGAACTCAAGAAGGATCATAACCACCGACATCGCTTGCGATGTTCGGTGACACGTGTAATGGAGGAATTTGGCAATGTCTTTTCCCTATAGAAAAGTATTGCAGGTAATGGCAATCTGCCTGGCGCTGGCGGTACCGTCATTTGCCCAGTATTCCACATTCGTAGTGGACGACAATGGCGATCCGCTGACGACATTTCCGACGCTGGCTCAGGCACTCACGACGGCGCAGACCTATCCGAACGGTCCGCACAAGATCGTGATCATGGCCGGCGCCTACTCCGACTACAATCTCACCTATGACCCGACCAAGGTCGATGAGATCTATGGCGACCCGGCCGCCGCTGTCGGAGACATTGTATTCACGTCTCCCGCGGGCACCAACAACTTCATCACCGCCGGTACCAATCTTCAGATCCGTCACATGACGCTCGACGGATATAAGGGGATTGGCGTTCTGGTGAACGGCAACGGTGTCACGGTCGAAGACATGGTGATCGTTGGGGGCAGCGGTTACGGTGTCTACCTCAACGGTGTGAGCGGGGTTCTGGTACAGAATCTCGCTCTATCCAACCTGGACATCGGCGTATATTCGGCTTCAGCCACCGGTTCGACGGTACAGGACTGCTCGATGGACAACTGCGGCTATGGCGCCGCCCTGTACAACTTCACGGGCGGCGGTGTTGTGGACAACCTTGACGTTTTCAAGGGGAACTACGGCATCTATCTCGACGGTGGCACAAGCGGTGCTGTGGTTAAGCACTGCACGGTCGATTCAGCGGGCATTTATGGCGTCTGGCTCAACGCAGTCGGAAGCAGTAATGTCGACAGCTCGCTGGTCCACGCTTCCGGAAACTACGGCATTGTGGTGACCAATTCAGCGTTCAGTCCCAACTGGATCCGTTTTAATTGTCTCATCAACAATGGCGGTGCCGGCAGCCAGGGCTACGATGACGGTGCTCTCGCGAGCCTCTGGACGGGCAACTTCTACTCGGATCAGGTCTACACCATGGCGCCGGGCCTTATTACCGACGCCAATCCACAGAAGTACCTGTTGACCGCCAGCACCAGTGCGACGACCTACAACCTTGGCGACATTATCCCAGTGGACTTCGAGTGGGCCATGCCGGCCTGCGGAGGCTTGGACAGCCAGTTGACGGCGGCGTACAATTTTACGGTCAATTTCGACAATACCAAGCTGGCCTATGTTGCCGCTTCGGCAGACTATGATGGCGCCTATCTTGGCCCGGCGCCGCCGGCGCTGTACACCAACATCGTTGTTGGCGCCAGCGACCTGACGTTTGCGGCGGCCAACTTCACCACCCCAGGTGTCAATGGGGGTCGTCTGGGGTTTGCCAATTTCGAAGTGATCGGTGCCAATACGACGACGTCGTTCAGTTTCTCGGGCGTGGATTTCCGCGATCCGGGGAACAACCCGCTGCCGTTTGGCACTTCGGCGGGCACTCTGACTCTGGTCGACAATGTCGCACCAGTGATGGTGTCACTCACGGCCAACAATCCGGCCGGTGATGATACCTATTCGGATGGTTCCGTGGCCGGTCCCGGTCCTTTCCTAAAACTGTATCTGACGATGTCGGCCACCGACAACTTCGACCTGGACAAGTTCCAGTGGAACTCCAACGGTGGTGCCTGGAGCGACTGGATCCCAGTTCCGGGAGTGCACCCGCTCACCGCAGGAACCGGCGGCCCGACGCAGTACGATTTCGTATGGCTTGCTCTTCCTGAGGGCACCCACACGGCCGGCGTGCGCGTGAAAGATGCCGCCGGACTCGTGTCGAACGAAATGTTCTATACGTACACGATCGATCGCACTGCGCCGGTGTTGACCTCGCTCACGCTTCAGGATTATGACAACTGCAACGTGAATATCAACTATACCAACGCGGCGTTAGTGAAAGTCGATTTCGCAGCTTCCGGCGATATGTTTGAGATCGAGTACAACGGCGGCCCGGGGAGGGTCCCGTATGCCGATCCCGACGACTTCACGCTCAGCGGCGGTGCCGGCGGCAAGACTGTCACTGCATACTTGTTCGACAAGTACAACAACCGGAGCAGTCAAGCCACCGACAACATCACTCTCGACCTGACCGCCCCCGCGCCGACGGGTTGGGGCTTTGCTCTTAACAAGACAAACTCCACAAGCGTCAGCGGAACCTACACGTCCGCAGGTTCCGGAGCCGTGCAGCTTGCGGTCTCCGAGGACCCGGACAGTCTTGTGTGTGGCTCGCCCCTCTGGCAGGCGCTTGGATCTCCGGTGTCAGTCACCTTGAGTTCTGGCGACGGGATGAAGTACGTCTACTTCGCCACTCGGGATTATGCCGGGAACATCAGCACACCGCTGATGGACTCGATAGAACTCGACCAGACGCCCGTGACGATCACTGCGTACGACCTCCAGGATGTGGGTGACTTTGATTGCACCGAGAACGGGTCGATTGAAGCTGTCTACGCCTGGTCAGGACCTGGCGCCACAACGCTTCAGTGGTCATACGATAACATAACATGGGGCTTCTGGAAGAACCTGACCGCTTTGCCGTCACCCGATTCGACTGCCGGCGGCGTTGTCACGCCGAATGCGTGGAATCTGCTGTATATCCGGATCGTCGATGATGTCGGTAACATCAGCACAGCGGCTCTGGACAGTATCTTCTACGATGCCGCAGCGCCTACGCTTGGCGGCATAGTAGTGGCGGATGCTGCTTCGACGGCCACGCCTCCTGCCGAGATGGCTGGTGTGACCAACAGC
This sequence comes from Candidatus Zixiibacteriota bacterium, assembly GCA_040753875.1. Taxonomy (NCBI): domain Bacteria; kingdom Pseudomonadati; phylum Candidatus Zixiibacteriota; species Candidatus Zixiibacteriota bacterium. The sequence goes on from JBFMDV010000037.1 coordinate 4,744, forward strand.
ACTACCTTCCTGCTCAAGCTGTCGGGTCTGAGTGCCGATATCACGGCACTGAAGATCTCCGAGGATGGCGGCGCGACCTACACCGAGTACGCCGTCAGCTTTGGAGGCGCGGCAACGTTCGACTACAGCTACACCTGGAGCGTTGCTCCGGCTGAATGTGCGTGGTTGGCCGGGGCCGTGAAGACGGTGGATTGCGCCGGCAACGAATCGGCGCCAGTCGCCTTCTCGGTGTACTTCGACTTCACTTCCGGACCGGTCATCACGTCCTACACCGGTCCCGCCATGACCAACAACCCGACCGTCACGCTTAATATCGCGGCTACGGACAACTGCTGGCCCGGCACGCCGTGGTTGATGAGATTCGGCGAGGGTTCGTTGAGCGGTGTACCATGGGAGCCGTTTGCCATCACGAAGTCTTTCACGTTCACACCCGGTGACGGCTACAGGACGGTCAACATGGATGTGGCCGATATCGGCGGCAATCTCGCCTCCGGCTCTGTCACCATCTATCTGGATCAGACAGCACCAGGTCCCGGAACGTTCGTGATCACCGGACCTAACCCGTTGTCTGCCCCGGGCTACACGGACAATCTCGCCGGCAATACGGCGGCCATTACGTGGGATGCTGACGTGGTGACCATGTGGATCCAGAACTCCGACGGTTCTAATGCGACCGGACCGATTCCGGCTGCGTCACCGCACGCGCTGGCGCCACTGTCGCCTGCCGGTGTGGGGTTGAAAACCGTCAACTACTGGTTCCTCGATTTGGCGGGTAACTGGAGCCCGATGTACAGCGCTTCGATCGACTACTCCAACGTCCCGCCGGCGCCTCCGACAACCGCAGTCGGAATACCGATGGCGAGCACGAAGCTGATGTGGACGCCGGTCGTCGATGCCAAGTCGTACTACATCAGGTCGAATCGACAGAACCAGTATCCGCTCTATCCGGATCCGGTGCCACCGCATCCGCTGACGTTCTCGGAAGGGAACCCAGTGGGCGAGACCGCGGACACGTTCTTCGTGTTCCCGGGTCCAGGTCCGGATATCTACTCGTTCTCGATCTGGACGCTGAGCAAACACGGTCTGTGGTCGCCATGGCCGAACGTTCAGGTGACAGCCACCAACTACATCCTTGGTGATTTCTATCCGACGCCGGATGGATGCATCAAGTTCACCGATGAGTTTGGTGCGCTGGCCTCGGCGTACAGCCAGTCGACCGGCGATCCCGGGTTCAATATGTATCTGGATATCGCACCGACTATCGATGCCACCGCGACCGGATACCCGATCCCCGACGGCACGATCGATTTCGAAGATCTGGTGATCTTCGCCATCAACTATGACTCGTATGCGTGCGGAAGCACCACGAAGTCGACCAGCGGCAATGCGATCCCGAATACGGCCAAGCCGACGACCGATCCCGTCGCAGTGGAAGTGGTCGTGCCCTCGGCGGCCCTGGCCGGTTCCGAGGTGGTGTTGCCCGTGATGGTGCGGGATCAGCAGGCGGTCAAGGGGTATCACGTGATTCTGGACTACAACACCGATAACTTCGAGCTCGTTGCCGTGGAATCCGGCAAGGGGTACGAGGCGGTGGCGCAGTCCTTCTTCTTCTTTGCGAAGGATGCCTCGAACATCGATGTCAGCGGCGTGGTGTTGGGCAGCAACGTCACGTTCACTGACCCCGAGCTGTTCCGCGTTATTCTCCGTGCCAAAACCACTGGCGCGGTAGACCTGACCGGTCAGGAACTGACATTCCGCGATCGGCAGAACCAGGACATCAAGGCAGATCTGAGTCTCACCCGGACCGCGGGTGTCAATCTGCCTACTGAGTACTCGTTGTCTCAGAACTATCCGAACCCGTTCAACCCGGCGACGACCATCGAACTGGCGCTGCCGCAGGCGGGTCGGTATAAGCTGACCATTTACAACGTCCTCGGACAGGTGGTGGAATCTGTCGAAGGATTCTCCGAGGCCGGCGTAGTCCACTACGTGTGGGACGCGAGCCGTGAATGTTCCGGCGTCTACCTGTATAGGCTGGAGGCCGGCACTTTCGAAGCCACCCGAAAGATGATACTCCTGAAGTAATCATTCGGGTCGGGTAAGACGGGGACCAGGGGAACCCGCAAGGGTTCCCCCTCCCTAAGAGTAATCGGCCCCGCCGCCCGCCCGCACTGGAGGAAACATGCTTATGAACAAAACGTCTTATCCGGCGGTGCTCGCCTTCATGCTCATGATTCTGCTGAGCGCCGGGAGCGCCGAAAGTGCCAAGATATTTCTCATGCCTGACAGCGTCATTCTCACCAATCCGATCGGGACCGACGTCTACCTCGAATTGCAGGTGGATGCGGCTACAACCAATTTTAAGCTGTTTCAGGTCCTGATTGCCTTTGACGCTACCAAACTTGACGCCAGTCTGATCGATGCCGTCCACATTCAGGAAGGGGCATTGTTCCCGTCGTCGGGCGCCCAGACGGTGTTCAACTACAGACTTGAATCTGGCAATACGGTGCTGGTGATTGAAGGCCTGATCCTGGGGTACGGGATCGCGGTCAACGGTCCCGGCACCGTAGCCAGTTTGACCTTCAGAGTGATCGACACCGGCCGCGTGGGGCTCGACATCCTGAGCCATGACACGCGCGATGTCAACAACGTGCCGTTTCAAAGTGATGCCTCCGGATCGGTGCTGCTTTTGAATTATCCCCCCACGCCGTTTCCGCTTGACGTACCGCCAGCCAACGGTTCAGTGTTGGGGACCGCTTGTCCCGGCGACAGCATAACCTGCTGGTGGGGCACCTCACGGTCCGTGTACGCCGGCGAATCGGTCCGCTATAAGCTCGAGGTGAGCAGCTTGCCGACGTTTACGCCCCCTACGACCGTGACGCGGGACAATCTCACCGATACGCTCGCCAAAGTGCCGGTAACCCAGGGCGGCAAATACTACTGGCGGGTTACCGCGCGGGGCACCATCCACAACTGGACGCGTCTGTCTACGCCGCCACTGGACTCGTTCGCCTTTGTCATCACGCCGGATCCCGATGCCGATGGCAAGGCGACCCCTTGCGACAACTGTCCGACTGCCGCCAACGCCAATCAGCAGGATACTGACGGCGACGGTGACGGCGACGCGTGCGATAACTGCGTGACTATCAGCAATCCGGATCAGGCCGACTCCGATGCCGATGGGGTCGGGAACGCATGCGACAACTGTCCCACCGTGGCCAACACCAACCAGGCCGATAGCGACGCCGATGGCTTCGGTGACGCGTGCGACAATTGCAGACTCATCAGCAATCCCAATCAAGCCGACGCCGACGCCGACAACGTCGGCGACGTATGCGACAACTGCCCCAGCGTGCCGAACACGAACCAGGCAGACGGCGATGGTGACGGTGTCGGGCATGCGTGCGACAACTGCCCACTGGTACCGAACCCCGATCAGGCGGACCAGGATCAGGACGGGATCGGTGACGTCTGCGACGGCTGCTGCCTGATGCTGACCGGTAATGCCGATGGCGATGCGAATGACGTGGTCGATATTTCTGACCTGTCCGTATTGGTCGATTATCTCTTTTTCGGGGGGAGCATTTCGGCCTGTTTTCAGGAAAACGATGTCGATCGGTCCGGCTCAGTCGACATATCGGATCTGCAGAAGTTGATAGATTTTCTGTTCTTCGGCGCAAATCTGCCGGCCTGTCCATGAGGGTTCTTGCACAGGACCGGAAAGCGCTGTGCGCGCCGCGGAACGGACTAAGGAGGGTGGTTCACACTCAGGGGCCTACACCACCCTCCTGACGTTTTTTTGAATCCGTGCACGGCCATCAAACGCAACACTAATCTTCTTTGTCACCGGCCATTTCCACCGTATCTTAGAACGGATGCCGGCATGCGGCTCCTCTGATACTCTATGGCCAAAACCGACAGCGAGCTTTGGGCTGAAATCCTTCTGGGCAGCCATGCGGCGTGGGGAGAACTCGTAGAACGCTACAAGTCGCTGGTGTATGGAGTCTCATCGTACATTGGCCTGTCCATGGCCGACTCTGCCGATTGCTTCCAGCAGACGTGGGTGCTGCTCTATCAAAATCGCGCCCAGATACATGACTCCACCAGAATATCATCGTGGCTGGTAACCACGGCCAAGCGGGAAGCGCTGCGGCTCAAACAACGGTCCGGAGCGATCCTGAGCGAGCGCCGCTTGCCGGAGGACAGAGACACGAACCCGCTGCCGGATGAAGAACTGGAACAGCTGGAAGCCCAGGTGCACCTCGAAACGGCGTTGGAGGAGTTGGACCTCCCCTGCCGAAAACTCCTGCACCTTTTCTTTTTCGCCAATGAGGAGCAGACATACGAGCAGATCGCGCGGGACCTTGGTTTTGCTCCCAACACGTTGGGGGCCAAACGACGACGCTGTCTTGAGAAACTGAAGCGGATCCTCATTGCCCAGGGGTACTTCGAGGAACGAAATAACGATTGAGATACTCTGCTATTGCAGAAGACAAGGAGTTTGGCCACGAGCAGGCATTTGACGAGGAAACAACTGATACAAGAGTCCAGCACACCGGACGAGAACCGCTCCAAACACCTTCGCGAGTGCGAAGAGTGCGCCGAGTCGGTCCGGCTGTTGCACGCTTTCAGGGTGTCCGGCCGCGCTCCATTGCCCAAACCACCAACGGGATGGGTAGTCAAAGCTCGTAGCGTCGCCGGTCCTCAGGCAGGTGTTGTCGGGAGATTGAAGGAGCTGGCGGCAAGGCTGACGTTCGATTCGTGGGCGGTGCCGCAACCGGTCGGTGTTCGCGGCCAGGCAACGTTGGGCCATCGACGGGTCTCGTTCGAGGCAGTCGGATTCCTCTTTGATATGCGAGCGGAGCGACACAAAGACGAATGGCGATTTGTCGCTCAGGCCAATGTCTCTGACCGCTCGACAGGTGAGCTGAGGGCCGATAAGCAGGTTCTATTGCCCGACCAAAATGGTATTTATCAATGGAGGGCGCCGCGGCCTCCGAAGAAAATGACGATTCGTATCGACGGCGCCACCGTCATGCTGCCGGAGCTTAAGTGGACACGTCCGCGCGCGAAAAAGCAGTCCGGCGATTCCTGACATCGGGGAAGATCACCGATATTGCAGATACTGACCTCGCGGCCGCTTGCGAGCAGTTGATCCAGGCGGCCTCGCGCCGTTCATTCAAGCGGGGCCTTCGCTTGGCCGATCGATTCCTGTCCCGGGCCCGCGTCCACGGCGGACCACTCCGATCGACAGCGTTGCGCGCGGTAGCGCGTATGAACCACTTCAGCGGCAACCATAGCGCAGCCCGCAAGTATTACCTCCTGGCACGCAAAGAGGCGGGAGCCGATCCGCTCGTTCGCGGCCGAATCGACCGGACACTGGTCGATGTTTACATGTATCTCAATGACTTCGGCAGGTCCGCCGGTCACGCTCGTTCGGCCATGGCGACATTCACACGGCTCAGGGCCGACAGCGATCTGGCGCAGACATGGGTCAACTACGGGAATCTGCTGCATCGGCAGGACCGGCACCGTCTGGCAGAGAGGTGGTATCGGAAGGCGGCGACGTATTTCGACAAGACCGATAATCAGGTGGCACTGGCCCGCTGCCTGTACAATCGGGCGAACGTGCTTGTTCAAATGTTCGAGTTTTCCGACGCCGAAGAACTCTACTGCCGCGCCAGGTCAATCTACGAAAAGGCCGGCTATGAACTTGATGCCTGCGATGTCCGGTACGGACTGGCGTGGCTGTGGATGTTGAGCGGTCGATTTCACCAGGCGTTGCTCGAATTGTCGGCGTGTGAGACGACGTATCATCATGGCGGCGACCCGCGCGGTGAAACGCTCTGCACCCTTGACCGGGCCGAAGTATACCTGACTCTGGGGCTCTACGAAGATGCCAGAAAGGATGCGGCATCGGCCGGGCGACGGTTTGCGAAGTTGAACCTCAGGTACGAGCGGGCCAAGGCGGCTCTGTTTCAGGCACAGGCGGCCCAGTCACTCGGTTGGTCGGCCGAGGCTTCCCGAAGGCTCCAACAGGCGCGCGCCTGGTTTCGTGCCGAACGGAACGAGGGCTTTTCGGGAGTGGCGCACCTGGTGGCCGCCGATGTCGCTGATACCAGCATTCGCGCCGTGCGCAGTCATTTGAAATCGGCTCAGCGGCTGTTTGCGCGAGCCCGCATGCCGTTCTGGGAGGCAGTGTGCGATTTACGGCGCGTATCCTCGAACTTCGAGGGCTCGGAAGCATTGTCGCGGCTGCGTGCCAACAAAGCGGCGCAACAGGTGCCTCATCTTTTTGCCCTCGGACGAACGCTCGATGGCGACCACCGGTGGCAGCTGGGGGACATGCCGGGCGCGCAACGACTCTGGCGTGAAGCTGCTAATCGGCTTGATGACGTTCGAGCGCAACTGCCGCCGGTCGAACTACGAAACGCCTATTCTCGCCGCCAGTCCTCGCCGCACCTGCGTCTCATAGCGTCAGAAGCGGATCGTGATCCGTTGACAGCGGCGGTGTGGTCCGAGCGGTACAAAACCACCGGACTCTGGTCGCCCCTTCCGGGCGCGACATCACCGGCGGAGCGGGAGCGAATCGGTCAGAGTCTCTCCGAGTTAGCTGCTCAGGTGACGGCTGCCGCGCGGCACGTGAGCCAGTCGAAAGGTGAGCGGGGCTGGAGGCCAGCCGGGAGCAATCACGCCGTATCAAAACTCCAGCGGCAGATCCGGGAACAGTTTACGTCGGCAAGCACGGTGTCACTGTCGTCCACCGATTCGGCAGAGATGATCGCGGAGCAGTTCAAGTCCGTATCGCACCAGTTGCCGATCATCCAGTTTCATCTGCAGGGGGATGATATCTTCGCGTTTGTTCACCGTTCGGGCGCAACGACCGTCACCCGATTCGACGGCGGACGCCTGCGGCTTGGCCAGGCTCTCGAACAATGGCGTTTCATTTTAGAACGACAACTGTTGTCACCGCAATCGGGAAAGACGACCTCGATTGACTTCGAACTATCGCTCTGGCAGAACATAGGGGAGTGGCTTTGGCGGCCATTGGAGATCGACAGAAACTCACAGGAACTGTTGATCCTTCCCGAGGGAGAGCTGGCGAATCTCCCGTGGGGCGCCTTGATTTGCGATTGCGAGCCGCTGGTTTCCTCACATCATGTTACACTGAGTCCAAGTCTCAGACATTATCTGGCCGCCAGCCGGGTACAGGCCGTGGGTACTACGGTCGATGTTTTCCGGGGAGCGGCCGATAATCTGCCTATGGTGGACAAGGAGATCGCCATGCTGGTCGATCGCGCCGGGAGCCGGGCTGCTGTGCATGATCCGGGACGGCGCGACCAATGGCCGGTATCCGGCGACGCCGAGGTCTGGCACTACTCCGGCCACGCCCAGGTCCGGGAGGACAACCCGTTTTATTCGTACTTGATCCTGGAGGACGGGCCCTTTTTCGCCGCCGATTTCAGATTACGGCGATGTCGCGTTAATCTCGTGACCCTTGCCGCCTGTCGAAGTGGTGAGGAGGTGACGTTGCCCGGCGAGGAATCGACCGGGCTGGTTCGCTCGCTATTGGAGATGGGCGCCCGAAATGTCGTTGCCGGCCACTGGCCGGTTGCCGATGAGTCAACAGCCTCGTGGATGCAAACGTTTTATGATACCTACTTTTCCGGCGAGCCTGTACTTGTCTCGGCCCGCCGCGCCGCTCTGGCCGTGCGGGAGCGATTCCCCTCGGCCTATCATTGGGCGGCCTTCTCTGTCTTTGGGGCAAGTGATATAGGAGGTCACGATGTCTAATAGACGATTCCTTCCGGTCGCGGCATTGTTGTTTGGTCTTGCGGTTCTGCTTTCAACCCCGGCCATAGCCAGAACCGGCCGAGGTCATTTTGTTCCGGATGAGCTGGTCTGCAGAATGCTCCCCGATTACACCATTGATTCCGTTAACGCTGAGTTCGGCACGGTGGTCAAAAGCCACCAGATCGCCACGGACTGCTACCTGCTAATAATTCCGCAGGGTCAGAATGCCGAGAGTCTGGCGATCAGCATCGAGGCTTATGTCGGTGTGGAGTTCTGCCGCCCGAATTACTACCTGGCGGCGCCGGAGGGATTGCAGCGAAGTTCTCCGTTCGTGGATGCCCAGGCGCGGCTTCCCATCGACTCACAGAAAGCCGCAACGACAATCAATCTGGAAGATGCCCACCTTATCGCCGAAGGTGACGGCATCAATATCGCTCTGATAGACGGCGGGGTTAATTTCAGTCATCCTGAGTTCGCATTGATCGCTGACCAATTTGTGACGAGATGGGACTACGTGAGTAATGATGCCCTGGCTTTCGATGAGCCCGGCGGTTCCTGCTCCGGGCACGGTACGTTCATAGCCGGCCTGCTCCATTTGGTCGCGCCGGCATCCAATATCTATGTCTATCGTGTACTCGACACCGGGGGAGTGGGGGATGGGTACAGCATTGCCGGCGCCGTACTTCAGGCGATCGACGACAGCTGTAGCGTCATTAATCTGAGCCTCGGCATGGTGGGTGTGCACGATGCGCTCGATGAGGCGCTCAAGCTGGCCAAACAGCGAAACATCATGGTGGTGGCATCGGCCGGCAACGATTCCACTGACCTCAACGCTATTTTCCCGTTCCCGGCGACACGTACTTATTGTCTGGCGATAGCGGCGCTAGATACCCTGAACCAGAAAGCGGATTTTTCCAACTACGGCACCAAGATCGCCGTCTGTACGCCGGGCACAGAGATATACAGCACGTTTCTCGACACGACCTATGCGACGTGGGAGGGGACAAGCTTCGCCGCGCCATTCGTAACCGGTCTGGCTGCGCTCATATTGTCAGTCGACTCGACTTTGGTTTGGGAGCAGCTGGACACTACGATTTCACAGACCGCTGTCAGTGTCGATTCGTTGAACCCGGGACTCGAAGGGCTCCTCGGAACCGGTCTGATAAATCCGGTGGCGGCACTGCAATCGGTGCTGACTCACGTCCACGGCGATGTGACCGGCGATCTGACGGTTGACATTTCCGACCTGAACGGCTTGGTCGATTTCCTGTTTTTCAGTCTTGGTGAATCGCTTGTGGCCCCGAGCGCCGATGCCGACTGTAACGGCGTGGTGGACGTGGGGGATCTCACCGCTCTGATCGACCATCTGTTTTTCAACGTGACAACCACTTGCATGATCCCATAAGCACGTTTTTCCTCCACTTGTTTCGATGTGCGGAGCGCCGGCCAACCGGCGCTCCCTTTTATTACTTACCTGGGGCTTGACACTCTACACGTAGACAAATAAGTCGAATTTCCTGCACTCGGGAGGAACGGAATCCCCGACAATTGGCTCTGCTGAACAGATACATGCTTGACGAGTACTCACAAGTCGCTGACAGGTGTAACCAAACAAGAGGAGCAATTCCTATGAAAGCCAAAATGATTCTGCTCGGTGTTCTGCCGCTCATCGCACTGGTAACGGTGGTGGGCTGCAACCGGCAGGCCCCGATGGATCCGCTTATGACGACGTCCGCCGATGGCGGGCTGTTCTATACTCAGGCTGCCGCGCCCGGTCCGGTGCAGTTCTCGGCACGGGTGGAGACCACTGATCAGAACCGTCTCATGCTGACCTTTGTCGGTAATCCCGATACCGTGTTCGCGCTGCACAACTGCCAGATTGTGCGACTCAAAGGCAGCACGGAGGCACCCATCCCGTTCACCGATATCCAGCCCGGAGATTCGATGGGCGTTGTTGGGACGCGTAACCAAGATGGCTACGTCTATGCCACCAAGCTTCAGTTGTGTCAATCGGCCGCCGGGCTGGGCTATGATCTGGCGTTCCGCGACACGATTGCCACGATTGACTACGCCGCAGGTACGTTCACGGTCAAGAACCACACCCAATCCATTCTCGTCGATGAGAACACGGTCATTTGGGGAGTAATCACCAAGCAGCAGTTCGGTCCAATGGACCCCACGATTGACCCCAACGGCCCGAACGGTGATTGCAATAACAGCGCCGGCAAGCCGAATCCCGACGGTCCTGGCGGCTTCCAGGTTTCGCACGATACCTCACTCGTCTTTAGCGACCTGCAGGTTGGTGATGTGGTGGAAGTCCGCGCGAATATTGTCGACGAAGCGACTCTCCTGGCCGGAAAGATCAAACTCATCAATTGTCCCGAAAAGCTCTGTGTTACCTTTGAGGCTTACCTCGCCTCAGTAGATGTCACCGCGCGAGTGGTGACCTTTGATGCTCTCCCCTGGATCGGTACGGTCTGCCAGGGTGCGAAGCTGACCGGGTTGGACGGTGAACCGCTCACCCTGGCTGATTTCGCGACCGGCGAATTCGTCTCCGTGAAGGGATTCCCTCTGGCTGGGGATACACTCAAAGTCTGCCAGATGGAAAAAACGGTCACGCCCTGAACCGTGACCCCCTGTCGCGCAGCCTGGGTGCCCTCTCGGGCTCGGCAGAGGTTACTGACCAGTGGGGTGATTGATGCTGAGTGGGTCGGGAAACCGATCCGCTCAGCGTCGCATACGAAGCGCGAAAAAGGAGTCGATATATCCGTGACCGACGAAACTCACACCAAGAAGAAAGGAGGCGCCAGGACAGAGTCACGAATACTATTTTCAGGCGCTGGTGTGCGCCCAAGTGATCACACCGCAGCCGACCGCCCGGCTTTGCTGAGGAAAGCAGAGGACGTCGGCAATCATCCCCATGTCACAACAACACTCACAAACCCCGTTGGAAGGACTGCACCATGAATAAGACGCGCTTTAGTCTTATTGCGGTATTGTTTGTCATCCTCCTGGTTGCCGCTTCCGCCCTTTTCTGGACCGGCTGCAACCGCGACATCAACGCGCCCGCCGACAATCTCGCTCTCACCAGCTACCTGCCTGGCGACCCCGCTGAAATAGCCAAAGTGATGGGTATTCAGAACAGGCACACCGATGCCCTGCTGGCTATCGATGGTGTCGTCGGTACCGGCACCAGCGTCGATGAAAACGGCAAGCCGGTCATCAAGGTGTTCACGTCGGGGCCAATTGAGGCGTCGGCCGGCAAAGTGGCCTCTTCGATCGAAGGCGTTTCCGTCGTTATCGAGGAAACCGGTGCCTTCACTGCCCACGAATTGACAGGTCGGTATCGTCCGGTACCTATCGGTGTGTCGGTAGGCAATAATCTGGAATGCGCAGCCGGTACGATTGGCTGCCAGGTGTACATCGGCGGGCAGAAGTACATTCTCAGCAACAACCACGTGCTGGCCCGCGAGAACAACGCGGCTATCGGCGAAGATATCGTTCAGCCGGGTCGTTATGACAATTCCCCGCTGTGCGCCAACTATGTCACCACCGATAAAGTGGCCGACCTGTCCGATTTCGAGCCGCTCAAGTTCGACGGTACCAATAACTACATCGATGCCGCTGTCGCCTTATACTCCACGACCGACGTTACCTGCGGTACACTGGCCAGTTATTACGGTTACCCCGGCAGCACGATCGTCGCGCCCGCCGTCGGGCTCACCGTGAAGAAGGTCGGACGGACAACGGAATTGACAACCGGTACGATCGCGTCGATCAACGTCACCGTGAATGTCGGCTATACGACGGGCACCGCCAAGTTCGTCGGTCAGTTCATGACGACCAGGAAGTTCGACAAGGCGGGCGATTCCGGCTCGCTGGTGGTCACGAATGACACCAACAACAATCCGGTCGGTCTCCTGTTTGCCGGAACCAAGACGGGTCAGGCGATCTGCAGCCCGATAGGAACGGTCTTAACACGCTTTAATGCCACCATATGCACCCAGTAGGTGCAGACTCCTGAGGTGGGATGCGGGGGCTCAGCTGGTGGGCCCCCGCGATAATACCAGCAAGTCTTCAAGCAGCAGTAGGAGCCGGTTGTGCGTCCAGTGTCTCGCGGATCTTTCGCGCTACGGTGTCGCGGCTAAATGGCTTGGTGATAATGCCTGCTCCGATGGCAGCGAGAAACTCTTCTGACAAGATCGTGTCCTGATATCCCGACATGAAGAGTATTTTCGTCTGTGGTCTGATGGCGCGAAATTGCTCGGCCAACTGACGACCATCCAACTTCGGCATGATCACGTCTGACAGGAGAAGATCAATGCCCCGGGTCAGGTCAAACGCGTACTCGAGTGCAATTTCGGGAGATTCGCAGGTAACGACCTGATAGTCGAGGTCCTTCAGCATTTTGCTCACCAGGGAGCGCACGATCTCTTCGTCTTCCACCAGTAAGATGGTCTCGCCCTTGGCCGCTGCCGGTTTGCTGTTGTCGACACTCACAGGCTCGCCAGGCTTGTCGCTCCGCGGGAGAAAGATCGTGAAGGTTGTCCCCAGACCCGGTTCGCTGGTCACTTCGATGCCCCCCTCCATCTGCTTGACGATGCCGTAGATGGTGGCTAATCCCAGACCCGTTCCCTGGCCAACCTGCTTGGTGGTGAAGAAGGGCTCAAAGATGTGCGTGAGTGTCTCTTCATTCATGCCGGCGCCATTGTCGCTCACTTGAAGCGTGACGTAGGAACCGGCGCGCAGGACGAAGCGGCCGATGGTTCGCTCTTCCGACAGCGTTTGATTGGTGGTCGCCAGACGGAGGCGGCCCCCCTCGGGCATCGCATCGCGCGCATTGACGACCAGATTCATCACCACCTGTTCGATCTGTCCGGGATCGGCGAGAACCACTGCCTGGTCCGCTTCGATCCTCAGGTCCATCTCGATGTTTTCGCCGATGAGGCGCTTGAGCATCTTGTTCATGTCGGTGATGAGCGTATTGAGATTGATGGTTTGCCGTTGGCCGACCTGACGGCGACTGAAAGCGAGCAATTGGCGTGTGAGGGCGGTGGCGCGGTCGGCTGCCTTCTTGATCTCGACCGCATCCCCCTGCAGTCGCTCGTCGGCCTGGAGCTTGCGAACCAGTATGTCCGAATAGCCGGCGATGACCGTCAATAGGTTATTAAAGTCGTGCGCCACCCCGCCGGCCAGTCGCCCCACTGCCTCCATTTTCTGCGATTGGGCAAGCATCTGCTCCAGCGCCACCTCGTGCGAAACGTCGCGCTTGACTGCCACGAAATTCGTACAGTTGCCGTGATGATCGAGAACCGGCGAGATTGTCATATCCTCAGTATAGCTGGAGCCGTCCTTCCTCAAGTTCACCAGCCTGCCGTGCCAGATTTTGCCTTCACTGAGCATTCGCCACATCTCCTCGTAAAACGCCGCGTCTTGTTTGCCGCTCCTCAGAATGCGCGGGTTTTTCCCCCTGACCTCGCCGGCCCGGTATTGGGTCATCCGTTCAAAGGCGGGATTCACGTATTCGATTGAACCGGATGGATCGGTGATGACGACAGCTTCGGCCGTCTGAGCCACCGCCGCAGCGAGTTTCTTGATCTGCTCTTCGGCCTGTCGTCGGGCCGTGATATCGCGAACGGTGGCATGGAGCACCGAGCGTCCCTGCAGTGTAATGGCGTTGAGAGAGATTTCGGTATCCACCAACTCGCCGGTAAGCCTTCGCACCTGCCATGTGAAGAACTGCGGCTTGCCGTCGAGTGCCTGGGCAATCAGTTCGGGTGTCAGATCTCCCGACGCCCGGCCGTCGGGTTGCACAGTCGGGGAGAGGTCGTCCGGGGTGCGTCCAACCAGCTCATCACGCGAGCCGCCGAAGAGATCGCATGCTTTCTCGTTGCAATCTATGACACTGTCCGTCAGCAGGAGAATGGCGTCGGACGAATGCTCGAATACGGTTCGAAACTTGTTCTCGCTCTCCTTCAGGGCACGCATGACATTTCTCTGATCGGTGTTGTCGATCATTACGCCCACGACGCCGGCGACTTCCTGATCGGGTCCGGAGAAGGTCGCTTCGTGGTAGATAATATCATGCCGGCTGCCGTCCGCGAACGTCATCGGCGCCTCGAACACGCGGACCCCGGGTTTGCGTTGCAGTTCGCTGGAAGTACTGGCGTGCAGAAGCGTTGGGTCAGCCGGGCACGATTCAAACGCGGTCCTGCCTATTAAGACATCCCTCTTGACTCCGGCGACGCGCTCAAAGGCCGAGTTCAGTCCCAAAAAGCGACCCTCTGCGTCTTTGTAGTACACGGGATTCGGTATCGTGTCCAGGAATTGTTGCAGGAAGTTGTACTGAGACCGGAGTTGTTCCTCGTACTTTTTGCGCTGACTGATATCGTGAAAGATCCCCTGTACGACATGGCGGCCGTCGGCCAGGACCAGCACATTGGCGCTGACTTCAGCGTGAACACGTAGCCCGTAGAAAGTGAGGATCTCAACCTCGACTGCCTGGCTGCTCTCTCCTGTATTCTGTGCGCCAAGCAACGCGTCATATTCGTGAGCGTGGTCGGGCGGATGAAGCTCGGATCGATGCATACCGATCAAATCCCACCTGGAGCGGGCAAAGAGTGCCGTCGCCTGCTCGTTGGCGTCAAGGACGTGGCCTGTCTCGGAGTCCCAGATGACAATTGCGTCACGCGCCCCTTCGAACAGCGTCCGAAATCGGTTTTCGGATTCCTGAAGCGATTCAGCGGCAAGTCGGCGGTCAGTAACGTCCTTCATATTGCCCAGGAGGTGCGCTGAACCGCTGTCGGCCTCGCTGACCATCGAGCCGACATCCTCAATATACCGGTAGGAGCCGTCTTTCACCCGCATACGGTATTCGGCGTGGAATGTGCCGCCGTGCCGAATCGTTTCGGCGAGTGCTGCCGAAACCCGTTCGCGATCATCGGGGTGAACTGCCTCCCGCCACACGTCGATGTCGAAAGCCTGATACTCCGCCGGCGTGTATCCCGTGATCTGCTGAATCGCCCCGGCCCGTGAGACCTGTTTCCCTGATACGTCCCAGTCGTAAATTATCTGTCCGGTCTGTTCGGCAGTGATTCGATACCGGCGTTCACTGGCGGTCAGCGCCGCCTCGTTTCCTTCGAGAGTGCGTGCCTGTTCGAGGAAGACCGCGATTGTCGAAGCTATCCTTGACATCTCCGGCCCACTTGTCTCCAACCGCGCCAGACCCCCCGTGTCACGTGCTTCCAGGCTGTCGCAGATTGTTGTCAGCGGACGACTGAACCAGCGTGAGATGGCGAAGCTGAACAGAAACATCATCATGGCGGCAAATACGACGGTGTAAATAAGGTAGCGTCCGTGGGCCGACTGAAGTTCGCGGGACAGCGGCAAATCGAAATCGCCGACAAGTGTCGCGATGGGCGCATGGTCAGGCCCAGGCAGCGGGCGTGTCACCCGGTACGTGTCGCGATCGGACGTTTCAAAGGAACTTTCACGTGATTCCTCGTGCCCTCGTACGACCGACAGTCTGGCCCCAAAGCCAAGCCGTCCGGCCAACTGAGCCAGACGGTCCGCATTCCAGATGCGACCTACCACAAATGTGCCATACACAGGAGCCGACCGCGAGTGGTCGGCAGTCGGCTGAATAGGAGCGCCCCAGAATTCGATAACACCCTCCGAAACACCAGTGAAAAAGTGTGCGAACGTATTTCCGGTAAGGCTCTTAGATGCTGCAGAATCCAGCTCCGCAAGAATATTCCGTTCCCGTGCGGCGCCGGTCGATGCGGCATATAACAGCGATGCCGATCCGTCAAACACCCATGCCACATCACCATCAGCCGAAGTCAGCGCCGGGACTAATGTTTCGCGCGCCCATTGTGTGTCCCTCGATTGCACGAAAGTGATCATCTCGTCCCACCTCGAATAATCGTTGCAAAGAGTCCGAATCGGCCCTCCACCTTGCTCAATCGATTGTTCGAGATCTCGGTCCAGGTGAGCCAAACTGTTCTTGATGACCTGATCGACCTTTGCCTCTTCCGCGGAATGTAGACTGTAGATGATCGAAACCGCACCGACTGCCAGTACGGACAACAGGAGTTGAAACCTCCGCTGAGTCGACAGCTTGTTAATCATGGTTCCCCGCACTCCACCCACCAAAGTCTATAGTTCGTGACGGTGCATACGGCCTGTCCGCAAGTCCTTATCAGTTAACGGCTTGGGTCGCATGCCGCCGGTCCTTCTTAAATACCGCGATTTCCCCTGCCAGCGGGTCGAGCTTGGCGATGGCACGCAGGCGGGCGATGCTCTGTGCTGTCAGTGTGGCGCCGGCCGCCAGAAGCAGAGAGCCGCTCATGGAATAGACGTCTCGGGCCAGCATCAGATTGGGCGACAGCTCTACTAGGCTGATACGCATCTCGTCGCTGGACAATAACCGATCGTTGACACGGGCAGCGTAATCGAGTACCGCCTGCACGATTCGTCCCGGGTACTGGCGGTCGGCATATTCTGCAAGATGCTGGCAGGTGTATTGATAGTTGAATTCCTGATTGTGCTGAGGACGATTTACGAGATGGTCGTACTCGTCGAGGATGCCTATAAGGAGAGCTTCGGACGTGATCTGTCCCCCCTTGAGATTCCGCGGAAAACCGCTGCCGTCCGATCGCTCGTGGTGGTCGAGAATAATCTCGCAGACCTGCTCATATTGCGGTACGCCTTTCAGATATTCGGACCCGATGAACGGATGAGTCCGATAAAGATCGTGCTCCTCCTTGCAGTAGTCGGAGATGTGTTTTTCGACGATGAACGGGGGAAGTCCTAGCTTACCACTGTCGTGCAAGAGGGCTGCAATCTCAAGCTGTCGCAGTTCCTCGCCCTTGTACCCGAGCGCTTCGCCCACGGCCAGGCAGTGATCTGCAACGCGACGGCTGTGGCTTCCCAGCTCAGGACGGGCCAGTTGTATCATGCTGAAGAGCGCCTTGGTACCCGCGTGCATACCCTGCGCCAGTTGCTCATTGAGTGACCGCGCCGTAAACAGCGCGTCGGCCAGTTGTTTTGTGCGGAGCTGTATTTGATGGTCAAGCTGGTCGTTCAGCTTAGTCAGTTCTTCATTCTGAGATTTGGTAAGTTCCTGAAGTCTGCGGTTCTCAGTGGTCAGACCGTGGAATTCAACCGCCTGTCTGACCGCAGTACGCAGTTCGTCGTCCTTCCAGGGCTTCACGAAGAATCGGTAAATCTCGCCGCTGTTCACTGCCTTCTGAACCGCCTCGAGATCCGCCTGGCCGGTGAGAAATATCCTGACCGTGTCGGGCCGCTTTTCCTTTACGCGCGCGAGAAACTCGGCCCCGGTCATCTGCGGCATTTTGTGGTCGCTTACCAGGACGGTGATGCTGTGCTGGGACATCACTTCCAGGGCCTCAAGGGGGGAGGCCGCGAAATGATATTCATAGTTCTCAAAGCCCCGGAAGGCCCGCTTAAGGGCCGCGAGGATCGATTGCTCGTCATCGACAAAGAGTACTTCAGCCATCTTCAACCTCAGGTCGTGAGCATGCGGAGTTGGTATTCCAGCTCCTCGTCCAGCGTGTCCGTCACGTCCTGGTAGGCGTCGACATCGAAAACGACCGGCGGTTTCAACCGGGCCAGCGGGAAGCCGTGGCCATGGGCGTTAACCAGTACGTTGGCTGTCCAGAGCAGCGAGCGCTCTACGCCGGGTGCCCCTTGCACCGGCTCGCACGCATGGTGGTACTCCACGAGTTCGATCACGGCGGGCGGGAACTTCCAGTTCCGAAACAGCTCGGCCGCAATGGCGGCGTGAGTGTGGTGGAAGAGCCGGGCTTCGATGTCGTACACCGGTTCACTCGTCTGAGCTTGCGTCTTGACGATCCCCTTCCAAACCTCAGGCCAGTAATAGGCCATGATCATCTTGCCCACATCATGAATGAGGCCTGCGAGATAAAGGCTGTCGCCGAGTTTGCGGTCACGCCGTGCGCCCAGTTTGTTGGCGACGATAGCGGTAGCGTAGGAATGTTTCCAGAAATCCTGCATGTTGAACAGCGCCGACCTCGGCTGCAGCTGATTCAGGCCTTTCTGAATGGACAAGCCGGTCGTGATACTCTTGATCGAACCAACGCCCAGAACGAACAAGGCATCCTTCACCGTCTCCACCTGCCGCGCCACCATGTAGAACGGGGAATTGGACAAATGGATGACCTTGGTTGCCAGGGAAGGATCGGATGAGACAACCACCGCTAAATCGTCCATCGATACAGTGTCGTCCTGCAGCATGGCAAGGAGCTTGGTCGTCACCTTGGGGAACGGCGGCAGCATGGACAACTGCTGCAAGACATCGGCTACGGCACGGGGCATCAGGACTTCTCTCCGGCCGGCGTCATCAGCGGCACGGCGGTTGCGTCATCGAGGGTCAGTTCGTGTGTCTTGTACGGTTCAATTTCGCGAAACAAATCGGGATGTTTCTGCTGGAGATGTTTCAACAGCGCCGACTTCGCTTCCAGTTCAGCCATGAGCCTCCGATTGTCCTGCATGAGCTTGTATTGCGCCAGGGCGATATTGACAGTGGCCTTGAGATCGAGGTCGGCCCAGGGCTTGAGGATGAAGCGGTACGCTTCCCCTTCATTGACCGCCTTCAGCACCGCCTCCATATCGGACTGGCCTGACAGTATGATCCTCAGCGTGTCGGGATACAGGTCCTTGACCTTCCGGGTCAGTTCGACACCGGTCATACCGGGCATCATATTGTCCGTGACCAACAGTTGTACGGGCTGATGTTTGAGCAGTTCCAAGGCCTCCTCGGCGCTGTTAGCCGTCACCACGGCAATTGGATCGCCCCGAAACAGGCGAAGCAGCGCTTTCAAGATGAACGGCTCATCATCGACAAACAGTACTGTGTATTGCTCCATACGTTTCTTACCTCGCTACTTGACGGCGGTACCTTGCACGTCGTCCATCGTGAGCACACCGACCAACGGCAGTTCCACCACAAAATCAGTGCCCACACCAAGCTCGCTGGTCACAGAGATCGTGCCGCCATGCTTCTGTACAATCCCGTAGGAAATACTCAGCCCCATGCCTGTCCCTTTGCCCGGCGGTTTGGTGGTGAAGAAGGGATCAAATATCCGCGATAGTACTTTCTCCGGTATGCCCTGGCCCGAATCGCGGATGCTGATTTCGGCGTTTCTCGATTTGGTTCTGGTCGTGATGGTCAGGGTTCCTTTGCCTTTGATCGCCTGCGATGCATTGACGAACATGTTCGTGAATACCTGGACCAACTGGCTGGGGTAGCAGGTTATCTCCGGCAGCTCGCCGTACTCTTTGACAACCTCGAGGGTGTACTTTATCTCGTTTCGTACCAGGTTGAGCGCGTCGTCGATCAGGCCGTTTATCTGACAGGTCTGCGGGGTATCGCTGTCAGCGCGGGCGAATGTCTTGAGATCCTTGACGATCTTGGACACCCGACCCAGCCCGTCGAGCGTTTCCCGCAGCAGTTGCTGCGAGTCCTCACAAATATAGTCCACGTCACAACTTGTTCGGAGCTGGTCGATCTCGCTAAGTGCAGCCTGCCGGTCCTCCGTGTTCGTCAGGCACTGCCCGACACCCTGCAGGTATTTCGTGAGCTTATCGAAATACCCAACCAGAGTGTTGCAGTTGCTGGTGACGAAACCGAGCGGGTTATTGATCTCATGGGCCACCCCCGCCGCCAGCTCGCCGATCGAAGCTAACTTGGCCGTCTGCAAGAGCCGGCGCTGGAGCATCTCCGTTTCCGTGATGTCATGAATAATGAACACGATGGCCGTGGTGGCCTCGCGATGCCGGATCGGATACCCGATCACGTTGAGCTTGGCGTCGTTCTGGGGATTCGAGAAATCACGTTTGTACAGGTTGGGTGCGTTTAGGACACGAGCGCCCAGATCCTCAAAGCACGGCCAGCAATCATCCGTTAGCAACTGCCGCAACGGCTTGCCGAGTGACCCCATGGCTGCCAGGTCCGGTATGGTCAGTAATCGGAGTGCAAACGTGTTAATCAGGTGTACATGCAGCGATGTATCGGTTGCGATCAACCCGAAATTGGCGCTGGTAATGATACCGTTCAGCAGCTCCTTCTCGGCCAGGAGTCGCTCGGACTGGAACTCGAGGTCCCGGGTCTTGGTCTCAACCAGATTCTCGAGGTTCGAGGCCCGCTCCTCCTGCTGTTCAATGGTGCTGACATGCACCAGTGCTCTTTCGATCAGATCAAGGAGTTGGGTGGCTGAGAACGGTTTTTCGAGAAAGCCGATCGGCCGCAGACGGATCGCTTTGGCGAGTGATTCGTACTCGGCGAAGCCGGTCATGAAAGCCACCAGCGTGTCGGGAGAGAAGGCCTTAACCGCTTCAGCCAGTTGAACACCGGACAGGCCCGGCATCTTGATGTCAGTAACGATGAGGTGGAACGATACCTGCTTCAGGGCCTCAAGCGCCGCGTCGGCACGGTCGGCGGCTTGGCAGTCGTATCCGGCCTCACAGACTTCGCGGTGCAGCAGCGAAAGAATGGACTGGTCATCATCGACCAACAGGACCCGGAACTCTTTTCGAGCCAGACTGCGCCCTGTCTTGCTGACCAGTTGTGTTTCTGAATTCCCACCCACGGGTAAATCCTCATTCCCGGACCGGTTACGTAGAAGTATCGGAATTGTCCGGTTTTCCTGAACCCCCGACTCGATAAGTGGCGCGCGACAAAAGGAGCGATTCCCCCCGTCGGTCACAACGCAGAGCTATGCCAGTTCGCTAATCGGTCAATTGCTGGCGGCGATTGACCAGACCTACGCCACTTTGACTTTCTTCACGCGTGACAGCGGTGTACCAACATCGTCTCGTTTGTCTCGCGGGGTTATGGTCCAGCCGTTCTTGAAGCGCAGTCGAGGCTCGTCAATTTCGATCTCGCGTTGACTCGACTGGTCTTCGACGCTGACCCTTACTCGCCGGCGGTTCAGAATGGCCGCCTGAACCAACGCCCACGAGACAGCATGGGTCAGATCCGGTCTTCCGCGCAGTATGCCGAGTTCATTATCGAGAGCAGCCAGCGTTTCCTCCACCGGGAACGACTGGTGTGATACGGTCTTTTTGAGGAGTGCATCGATCTCGGTGCGGTATTCTCCGCCGACATGGAGTCGCAACAACCGAAGAGCGATAACCAGCAGGACACTTTCGTTCATGGCCAGATTCTCAAGCGAGTAGGTGACTGGCCGTGCCAGACAGTACGCCTTGAGCGTCCGGTCATAGTACACCGGAATATCCGCTTCGGAAATGGTATTGATGTAGCGATAGACCGAACGTTCGTGAATTCCACAGAACCGCTTAAATGTGGCAACAGTGACATGTTTGCGACTCTGCAGAAGGCTGATCAGGCGAAGGACCCGTGAATGCTTTTCCATGGCGGTGCTCTCCTTTCGGCGGGAGAGCGGACCTGCACCGCCCTCCCACTGGTTTGGGTGTCATAGAACGGGCAGCAGAAATACGATGATGTCCAGCAGCGAAGGCGTGGCTGTCACCGACTCGCTTGAGGTAGTCGTGGTTGTGTCGGGCGGCAGCGCGTTGGTCCCGGTCGTGTCGATGCCTTGGGTCGGCGGGACGGGTGAGGTCCCATCGGCGGTTGCTGGGGAAACCGCTAACTGGAAGATCAGTGTGATGGCGGCCAGCAGCGCCAGCCATCCCGCGGCACGGTGTCTCTTTAGACCTGTGGTCATTGTGTCCTCCTTCTCGACTTGGGTTCATCAGGTCAGGAGGGAACCAATTCACACCGCGTGCCATTAGATCGAGAGAGCTTGTGAATCTCTGTATCATACTTTCCAGCAAGAGGTTACTGGAATTATGGAGGAATGATTGATTGGGCTCGCATGCCTATCCCATGCAAAACCGTGGCAAGATAAACTATTAACTCTATGATTAGCAGCGGACAAGCCGCGCCACGGCGATCATCCACCGGTGGCGGGGTGGCGAGAAATAGGGGGTCAGCGGTTTTTTCTGATCCCGTATTTTTTGATTTTTCTTCTCAGAGTGGTGAGCGGCATGTTGAGCGCTCGGGCGGTTGCGCTGAGATTCCAGCCCGAATCAGCTAGCGCCTGGCGAAGTCGAGCAATCTCCGCCCCGGCAGCAGCCTGATCCTGAACCGGACCTGCTGAACCAGGCTGTACGATTTCGGCTGGAAGCATAGCAGCGGTTATCCGTTCTCCGGGATAGAGAATGCAACAGCGCTCAACTGCGTTCTTCAGTTGTCGGACGTTCCCCGGCCAGGAATAGCGCATCATGGCTTCGATAACCTGGTTGGTGAAAATTGGCGCCTTCTTGCCGGTGGCGTGAATCTGAAGGAAGTGCTCTATCAAGAGTGGGATGTCGTCCGGGCGTTCCCGGAGCGGTGGTATTTCGATCATGAACGTGTTGATCCGGTACAACAGGTCCTCTCGGAAGGTCTTGTCGATAATCATCTGGCTAAGGTCCATGTTGGTGGCGTAGATGAATCGGACATCTGTCTGGATTGGCCGGTTGCTGCCGACTTTCTCGAATTGCTGGTATTCCAGCACCCGAAGAACCTTCATTTGAACCGACAGCGGCATATTACCAATCTCATCGAGATAGAGCGTACCGCCGTTGGCCGCCACAAATCTGCCGTCCCTGGCAACAGTCTGAGTAGCGGCACCATGCTCCACTCCGAATAGCTCGGCTTCGATCATGGTCTCTGGGATCGCCGCACAGTTGAGTTTGACCAGGGCATGCTCGGATCGGAGACTCTGTGAGTGAATCATCTGGCACAGGATCTCCTTACCAGTACCGCTTTCCCCGACCAGGAGTACCGGTGCGTCGGTCTTGGCTATCGCACCCAACTTCCCAAGCAACTCTTCAATCGAGCGATTCCTCGTTACAAACGTCCCGGAGTATCCCAGGCGTCCCAGGTCGCGCTGCAGTTCGACATTGGCAAATCGCAGGTTGCAAAAACTATCCACCGTGGCCAGCGCTACTGCGATCACGTTGGCGATGGTCAGGATGTATGTGATGTCCTCTTTATCAAAAAGCGTCGGAATCGCATGATGGTCGAGGTAGAGAACGCCAAGTGTTTCTTCGTCGTAGGTAAGCGGTACCGCCATCACCGACATGATGTTGTGCAACAGCACGCTCCGGAACTGGTTGGTTCGTTTGTCCTCGAGGGCGTTCTCGATAATGAGGGGCATCGCGTCGCGCACGACGGCGGACGGTACATTGCGACTGATATCCAGTATATCGGTCAGGCTCTGATCGTCGCAATTGACAGAAGCCGCGATATGCAGCTTGGCTGGGCCGCGCGACGTGAGGAGCAGCACGCCTCGCTCCGCGCCGGACTGATCAACTGCAAACTGAACCAAGCGCTGCAAGGATTCGCGGTAATCTCCGATTCCCTTGAGTATCTTGGACATGTCGTGAAACGATGAAATGAGCTGACTCTCATGGTCCTCGGTCGTACCTGTCGAATTCAGTAGTTCTTGGATCCGGCCCGCCAGCAAGTTGTTGCCAAGAGCCTGTGCCAGCCGCAGAGACTGACGCAGAAACTTGCGGGCATGGCGGGGCTGGGCCTGTTCGCGATACAGTGCGGCCAGCTTCATCCCTGTCACGAGGGCAAGAAAGTTCTGCTGAGCCGCAAGCATTATTCGGAAGGCTTCTTTGAAAGAAGCCAGTCTTGCCCGCGGACCGGCGGTGGACTGACCATCGTGAATCACCGCCGCCAGGGCTGCAAAGACCGGCACCCGTGACTTGTCGACAGGCTTAAGAAGACTCTCCACTGCCGCAAGATCCTGCGGACCAAGAGAGTGTGACTCTTGCACCAATACGTGATAATACCCGACTGCGGCGTAGTACCGACATCGCAATTGAGCCAGACGTCCGGATGCCGCGGTGATCTCGGCCGTCAGATCCGTCGGTCCGATGTAGTGCCGGCACAACAAGACGAGCATGCGAATCTCAGCGAGCGATGCTTCATCTTGCAAGTGCTCGAACTTCAATATCGCCGTTTCGGCAAATCCACGACACTGAGTGAGATTTCCCTCCATCAATGCCGCCTCACACAACACGTGGTAAGCCTTGGCGATGGTCTTGGTCGCTTCACCTTCCTCGACCAGTTCGAGCGCCCGATAGGCCGCTTCCTTTGCTGCGGCCAGTTCACCAAAGTTGAGCTTCAGAAACGCAAGTTGCTGGTAGTGCGTGATCATGGTCGTTCTGCCGCCGGTAGCCGACGCTGCCTCAAGCGTTCGCTGCATCCAGTAGTCGGCTTTCTGCCGCTCGGCCAGGCGGGTATAGGAGGTGGCAAGATTGTAACAGATGATGGCGAACGATGACCGGTTGCCGCTGCTGTCGGCGTGCTTCATCGACTGCTTGCTTACACGGAGGACAGACTCGTGGTCTCCGAAATCGCTCAGAAGTACGGCAAACCCCACGAATATCGGGAGCACACGTCCCGTGATCGAATGCTCCTCCGCCACCTGTATGGCCTTTGCCACTTCTCGTCTGGCGGCATCGAACTGGCCACGGTACCAGTACAGC
Organism: Candidatus Zixiibacteriota bacterium; assembly: GCA_040753875.1. NCBI lineage: Bacteria > Pseudomonadati > Candidatus Zixiibacteriota > Candidatus Zixiibacteriota bacterium. Next base: position 29,089 of record JBFMDV010000037.1, read on the forward strand.
ATCCCCTGCGTGTAAAGCGCCATTGCCAGAGTCTCGGCGAACCCGTTCTGACGGCAGTGACCGATGACGCTGTCGAGTAATTCCTGCGACCGCTGGTACTCTCGTTGCGATATGAGGAGCCAGGCGTGGATACGGCGAAAGGCCTCTCGCGCCTCTTGGTCGGTTGTCTCCTCGACATACGGTGAGAGAGATGCCACCACTGCCTGGGCGCGATTGAGTCGCCCAGTGTTCAGCAACACCGGAAGTAGACGAAGCGCCGCTCCAAGCCGCCCGGCGCCGTTCAATTGGGGGAGCGCATACAGTGTCTCGAAATGTTCCGCCGCTTGGCTCAATCGACCGAGTTGGTTCGCAATCCGCCCCGCCTGCTCAAGGAGAACAACGATCTGGTCCGTACTGCCTGTATTCTGCAATAACCTCAGACCGGCGCGGTACGACAGATACGCCTGCTCCAAGTGACCCGACTGCTCGTGCATAGGGGCACGGGCCATCAGATGGGCGGCATCGCCGCCGTTGTCTGCCGACCCCGGCGATGTACGGGGACGCCCGTCCGCAACCGCTTGCAAAGCGCTGTAGGTCGCCTCCAGGAGCTGATCGTCGGCAGGCAGATGCCAGTAGTCGCCGTTCTGCTCGACGCTCGCCCGGTGTATCAGTTCTCCCAAAATGCGGAAGGTGCGCAGTTCGCTTCGCTGTGCTGCATCCGAAAAGGCTTCGAGCAGCTCGTCGCTCAAACCCATCACCCGGCATTGGCGGCGAACAAAATCGGCGAAACCGGCTCGCTTGAGCAGCTCCTTTTTGTCAATCTGCGCGCGCCGAGACCGAACGATCTGACGAAGGAGGACTTTGATTATGTCGGCGTGCCGCTGTTTGTCAAGGAGGCCGATATTGACCAGGGCCGCCAGAAGCACTCGAGGCCTCTGCAGATAATCTTCCGCGACGAGTTTCTCGGCAAGCCAGGATATTTTCTCACGAAGCGCGTCATTTGCAGCGCCGGACAATTCCGTGGATGTCGACAGCAGCGACAAGACCGACTGCAACTCCCTGCCCAGAGAGTAATTGTCCGATTGAGCGACAATCCGCTCGTTGGCCAGGATCTCCGGCGCGATCCGTTCCGGAGTACCAAATACCTTCGCGCTCAGCTTGCTGTCGATGGGGCAGAGAAAATCGAGATCGACCAGACGAACCTGCGGTCGGCCGTGTAGGCGCACCAGAAAGTTGGCCAGCTTCAGGTCGCCGTGCACGTAGCCCATCTGGTGGACGTAGTCTACGATGCAGCAGATCTCCGGGAGTATCCACTCTAATTGGCTCCAGAGCAATGCGGGCGTCAGTTCCTGCCAGTTGGCGGTGTCGAGATACGGATACTCGATAAACAGCACATCATTTTCGGTGACTTTTCGGCGCGCTCGCACTACGCGAGGCCAACGCAGAGCGCCTTGAAGCCGGAACGACTGGAGCAGAAGTTGCCTGGCGGCGGCCGGCTCGGTGGCCAATGGGCTGGTAGAGCTCTTGACAATTGCTGCCAGACCGTTTTCGGCGTGTGACGCCAGCCATGTCTGGCAGGCGCTGTTTTCGGACAGGAGTTTTTGGAAACGAAAAGCCTTGGAAACAGGGTGCTTCATGATACGGACCGATCCAGCCAACTGTCGGCAATATCGCGCCTTACCGCAGATGTCCGGTCAACTCTCCTCTTCAAGATAGGTCAAATCCGTCTGGAGCCAAGACGAATTTTTTTGAAAAAAGTTCAACTCAAACTGACAGGTTCTGTCATAGTCGCTCGCGATATTGCGGGTTGTCGGCTGGAACCGGCCAGAGGTGGGGTGCCAGTTATTGTCGGGACGGGAAGGCGCGGAACTGTGTCAGTCGGGGGTGTGGGCTGTCACTATCGTCCTCCGCCCGCCTTCCCGCGCCCGAGAACAGCGGCTCGGCGCTCCATTTTGCTGTTGATTCAACTTGACGGCGCGGTTGCGGTTTTGCACACTAAAGGCAGGGAAACGTCTCTACTCTACAGTGCTCGAAATGGGGGTTAGGTTAGGTGTGGTAGTACGGCTTCGCCTGAAAGGAGGGTGATGGTATGGGATAGTTTGACACGAGCACTATATCCGATTCATATCTTTCACATCGTTCCGTCTTAATGTTAGACGAATCACCAGAAATGGAGGAAATTTGTATGACGTTTCGAAGGAAGCATTTCACGGACCACTCGGTCGAATTGGCTGATGGAGTGGCAAAGGAGTATCCGGCTTCGCGTTTGCTCTGGGTAGTTCTGCTTACGACGGGACTGGCCCTTGGGCTGCAGCCGGCTCCTGTCCGTGGAAGTGACAAACTAATACCGCGAATCAAGTACTCATTGGAGCCAAACACGCCTTTAAGGGCCGCTGGTCCCGCCACGTTGGTCTTCAGCTTCATTCCTGCCGTCCATGGTTGTGACAGTGTGCAAGTAACCGTCACTACGGATGGGAACCTTGAATGCCACTCACCCAAGCAATGGACCGTCGTCTTTGGCGCCAAGCCTCCGTACACGCCGGACACCAGTCTGCTCGAGGTTGTGATCGGAGACAAGGATACATGCGGCTTCACAATCCACCTGGACTGCCCCCGGTTTGATTGGGATATCGACAGGTTCTTCGTCACGACTGGGGACACAATCGAAATATTCAGTGGCGATCCAAGGTGGATTGACCGCGATTTTCCCCAGGTCCCGAATTACCCCCAGCCTCCGCAAGGGAGGCGGGTGCGGGGAGAATTCCCGCTGCTGGATTCCCTGTTTCCGTTTGAGGACGATACCGTTACAGTCCCAAAGCAGACTCTCCGCAGGAGCGAATCGAAGGCTGAGGATGAACGGCTGGAGATGCGGCGGTTGGAACTGACACCTCTGGCTAACGCCTCGGTTCAGACCATAATGGTCGATGGCCAATACTACCAACGCCGGAAGGGTGAATACAAGTTCCATCCCATCGAAGTGATAACCGACATGCGGGCGCACAGTCAACGGCGTTTGGACTCCGTCATGGCGGCTGACGCCGGACGGTTGCATGACACGTGGCTGGACCTGCGCGATTCCGCGAAGTACGAATGGGCCCGCAAAAATGTCGACTCACTGATTCCCACGACCGTCCCTGGGATATTTCACGCCTTGATCACCAAGCAGACCATGAACAAACTCGGTGAGAAGGACATTGAAATGCACCAGTGGATGGTCAACCTTCCCGGCAAGCGAAAACTGGGTGAGCCGGAGCAGCAGCCATCGGACACCGTTGACCTCCCGCGCGGCGGCGGCAGAGTAAGGCCAAGTTCTCCGCAAAGCAGTCTGTTCTACGAATCATTCGACGACTAATTCCCCAGCGATTGGAACCTGGTCGACTCCAATGTCACCAGCGGCTATGATTATTGGTACTACGTCTACAACTGCTATAGTACGAGCGGGTCGTACTCGGCGTGGTGTGCGGGAGCGGGAGACATGGCTGATTGCTCAAACTACGACAACGACATGAACGCGTTCATGTACCAGATTTACGCTATAGACGTCACTGATTGGACCAACCTGTGGTTGTACTATGCAGTCTTGTATGATACGGAGTTGGGGTACGACTATCTGCTTGTTCATTACTCCTGGGACCGGCTGAACTGGATTCCCCTGGAGTATCATGAGGGTTACTTGGGTGGCTGGGAATATCCGGCTTGCCCCATCACAAAGTCTGGAAACACCCTATATCTGCGCTTTCAGTTTTACAGCGACTATACACAGACAGGATACGGGGTATATCTTGACGATATTGAAGTCACTGGGGACCCTATCCCCAAACCCAATCTGTTCTGACCTTCCCCTGATTTTGTGGACAATCAGTTAATCAATGGTGTCAGTCGCTCGAACTCAGCCGGGCTGTGTGAGCCCGCCGCCGAGTGTCGGCGCTGACGGTTATAAAACACTTCAATATACTCAA
>JBFMDV010000038.1 GCA_040753875.1 Candidatus Zixiibacteriota bacterium
AAGGAATGGAGGTGTAGAATGAGGGTCGAGAGGTTCATCTGTTACTTGTCGGTCGTGATAGTAGTACTTGCGGCTGGCATTCGCGCGCAGTTCTATCACGGTACTGATGGAATGGTACCATTGGGGATCGACTCGACAAAAGTGGTCGTCAAATTCGATGCTGGGGCATCGCCGCAAGACGTGTCGTCACGGATTGCCCGAATTGTTGTGATAGTCCAGGATACCAACATGCTTCCGGGATTTGTGGCGTGTTCGTTGTCCGTTACAGATGGTTACATGGCATTCGTGGATTCGCTAAACAATGCCGAGGGGATTTACCTTGGCGAGCCATATTACTACTTTCCGAGTGGTCTGCCAGCGACGGTCGGCGAGACGTTTGTCGCGGCCTTCAACCTCGAACTGTCGGCATTTCAGATTGACAGCATCAACCTTCGGTATCGAGTTGTGATTGACCATGCCTTGGAGGGGATAGAGAACGTATTCATTCTCAGAAATACCGATTCTTCCGGCTATCGGCTTCTGGACATTACTAACCTTTACTACGATCTGCCGGAGACCCGCTATGCAGACCCACAGTTTGGCATCCGCGTACAGGCGATGTCTTACAAGCTGTTCGATTACTATCATCTATACCAGCCGCACACCAAGAAGGTGATCGGTACGTTCAATAGCACTTCGGTCTGGGATTTTGCAGGACTGAACAATCCCGATACAGTGGCCGTGATAGATGACGGTGTCGACACACATGAGGACTTGCCTGCATCCAGAATTCTTGCGGGGCGCGATTACTTTCCCCCAGATTGGGATCCCCGACCCGGGTCGCAGCAAAACCACGGTCAGTCAGTCGCCGGAACAGTTGGCGCTTCTCACACGACAGACAGCGTGTCAGGCTTACAGACAAGCAGCGGGATATTCTCGCTTAACCCAGGTGTAAAGATTCTGCCAGTGAAAATATTCTCCGATTTAGGACAGGGCATGCTCCCGGAAGAAATCGCTCCGGCCATCATTTGGGCATATGAAAATGGCGCAGACATTCTGTCCAACAGTTGGGGGTTACCACCTGGCTATATGGATGATCAGACGTTAAATGAGGCGCTTCAGGAGGCGAATACAATGGGGCGTTTTGGACGAGGCTGCCCTGTGATATTCAGTTCGGGAAATTGGGGAGGCAAATTCGCGGGCGTGGCATATCCGGCCAGATTACCTTATTGCTTCGCTGTCGGCGCGACGCATTTGGACGACACCCGATGGGAGTACAGCAGCTATGGGGCTGACCTTGACCTCATGGCGCCAAGCGGAGATACCGACTATCGCGGGGATGTCTGGTCACTGGACCGAATGGGGTCCCTGGGAAAGAACCCGAACGAGTACGGTGATTGCCCGCCGGTTGCCAACGATTTCGACTACAACTGTCATTTCGGCGGTACCTCCGCGGCTTGTCCGGTTGTGTCCGGCACGGCCAGCCTCCTTCTATCTCGCGATTCCATGCTGACCGCTGACGTAGTCTATGAAATCCTTCGCTACTCGGCAGTTCCCATCGGTGCCACGGTGCCGAACGACACGTTTGGTTATGGGCGGGTGGATGCCTTCAGGGCTGTGCTTTCCATCGCGCACGGCGATGCAACGAACGATGGGGCAATTGACATATCTGATCTCACCGCAGTTTACGAATTCCTTTGTTGCAGCGGGCCGGATTTCTTCCCTAGCCACCTGCTGGGAGACTGTGACTGTGACGGCTTTGTAGATATTTCGGATGTCGTGTGGCTTGTGGATATGCTCTTCGAAAACGGCCCAGCTCCGGTCAAGCCGTGCTATGAGTTCTGATTCTGGGCCTCCACTGGTGACGTGCCCTATTGCTCGCGCGAGGCGGCTATGGAATCCAACCTGCTGCGCTTCGTACTGCACACCTTCGGCGAGTTGCTTGCAGGATGCAGGGAAGGGGATCTCTGGGACTCTGACATAGGAACGCAAGCGTCTTCAAATCAATTGCTTCCCCGTGCAGATAGCCGTACCTTGCAGGCACGTACAGAAGATAAAGGCGTCCGTATGGATCGCACGAGGAAACCATGTCTCCAACCCGTTCTTTCTCGTGGGCGATTAGCGCCCTGACGGCGTGCGCCGTCCTGTGCGTCCCAGTCCTTCTCCCGGGCTGTGGCCAGAAAAACGAGTCGACCGACCAACCGGCCGATGCACGTCAGGCATCCGAGTTAACTATCGGCGTCTCTCTTCTCACCCGAACGCATCCATTTTACCAGGACCTTGAGGCGGGACTTCAGCACGCGGCGGCCTCCAATGGCTACAAGCTGCTCATCACGGCCGGGGAGTTCGATGTCGCCAAACAAAAAGATCAGCTTCAGGATTTCATCGTCCGGAAAGTGAACGCAATCATTGTCGCGCCGTGTGACTCCCGTTCGATTGGGACCTCGATTGCAGTGGCTAACGATGCCGGTATCCCGGTGTTTACGGCAGACATTGCCTGTCTGGCGGAAGGGGTGAAGATTGTCACGCACGTTGCTTCTGACAATGTTACGGGCGGGCGCCTGGCGGCGCAGGCGGTGGCGAGCGCGATCAACGGCGTTGGGAAAGTGGCCATAATCGACCACCCGGAAGTTGAGTCGGTGATTCAGCGAGTGAAGGGGTTTGAGGAAGAGATCGCCTCGACGCCCGGGATCACAGTAGTCGCAAAGCTTTCGGGGCATGGGACGAAAGACCAGGCGTTTCGCACGGCAGAAGATATGTTGCAGGCGCATCCGGATTTGGCGGCGATTTTCGGGATAAATGACGACTCGGCGCTGGGGGCACTGGCGGCGGTCGAGAAGGCTGGTAAGCTGGGGAAGGTGAAGATAATCGGATTCGATGCCGTCCCGGAAGCGCGCGAGGCGATCAAGGCGGGAAAAATCTACGCCGATGTAATTCAGAAACCGCACGAGATTGGGATGAAGACGATCGAGGCGGTGAAGGCATATATGTCCGGCAGTGTCGTGCCGCCGGCAACCCTTATTCCATGCGCGTTGTTCACGCAGCAGGATGCGACCAACGCAGCACAGTAATGCGCATCAAGGTAATCAGCCGGCCGTGAATCGTCCGATGCTGCTCAACATGAGCGGCATCCGTAAGGCGTTTCCGGGAGTGCTGGCGGTCGACGGCGGCTCGTTGGAGTTGGCGGCGGGGGAGATTCATGCCTTGGTCGGAGAGAACGGGGCCGGCAAAAGCACGCTCATCAAAGTACTCAGCGGCGTGCATGAGCCGGACGCGGGGGAGATTTCGTTCAATGGGGTGGCGGTTAGGTTTAAGTCACCGCTCGAGTCGCAACGAGCGGGGATTGCGGTAATCTATCAGGAGTTCACCCTCGTCCCGGCGCTTCCGGTGCACGCCAATCTGTTTCTGGGTCACGAGCCGATACGGCGAGGGATGATCGATGCCGACCATGAGCGGCGCGAATCGCAAAGGCTGTTGAAGCGACTTGGTGTCGAGATCAATCCTGATGTTCTCGTTGCCGAGCTCAGTGTAGCGCAACAGCAACTGGTGGAGATCGCTCGTGCACTGACTCGTGAAGCACAGATACTGGTGATGGATGAGCCTACGGCCGCACTGGCGCCGCAGGAGGTTGACGCACTGTTTATCGTACTCAGGGAACTCACCAGTCGCGGGATGGGAGTAGTTTTTATCAGTCACCGTCTCGATGAGGTGCTCGCAATTGCTGACCGGATAACGGTGATGCGGGATGGCCGGACGGTCGGTATGTGGAATGCGAATCAGTTATCCCGCGCGCAGTTGATTGAGCAGATGGTGGGGCGGCCGTTGGAGAGAGAGTTTCCCAAGGTGAGATTGCCTTCGGGCGACACAGTCCTTGAAGTGCGCAAGCTATGCTCCGATCGCGTGTACGACATTTCTCTTAGCGCGCGACGGGGAGAGGTGCTCGGTATTGCCGGGTTGATGGGGGCGGGGCGCACGGAGACGGCGAGATTGATTTTTGGGGCGGACAAGAAAACGGGAGGGGAGATACTGGTGGATGGAAATGTTGTGCGGGTCAATACTCCGCGCGACGCGATACGGAGCGGAATCTGTTTGCTCACCGAAGATCGCAAGCTTCAGGGTCTTATTCTCAAGGCGGCAGCGCGGGACAATTTTTCACTGCCGAATCTGGCGCGCTGGTCGCGTCTGGGATGGGTGCGGCGAAGTATGGAGCGGGCGCGATTTGAGAAGCGCATTGCTGACCTCAGGATCCGACTGTCCGGTCCTGAGCAGCCTGCCGAGGATTTGTCCGGCGGCAATCAGCAGAAACTGCTCGTAGCGCGTTGGCTGGAGACAAATTCGCAAATTGTCATATTCGACGAGCCGACGAGGGGTATCGACGTAGGGGCGAAGTACGACATGTATCTGCTCATCAATGAACTGGCGGCGCAAGGCAAGGCAATCATTATGATATCATCGGAACTGCCGGAACTGCTCGGCATGTGCGGCCGGATTCTGGTGATGCGCGAAGGGCGCTTATCCGGCGAGATTACGGAAGTGTCATCCGCATCGCAACAGGAGATCATGGTGTTAGCGGTATGAAGCAGACTGATATCAGAGCCACATTGATGCGACTGTTGGTCGAGTACGGCATGTTGATCATACTGCTCCTTCTGTGCTTGTTGTTCACGGTGTTGACCATGTCTAAGCAAGTACCGACCGGGCGGAATGCAGCCGAGGGGGTCACCGAGATACTGCATGAGCGACTTAAGCCCGGTGACAACCTGCTCATCGTCATACCCGATAACCCGGAGGATCATCAGTTTGTGGCCGGGCTGTCTGAACCATCGCCGTGGAGGGTGGCGGTGCTGTCCGGGGATCCGGTCCGAGTGCGTAGTATGCTCGGGCCGATCGTCGACACGCTACCGGTTGGGAGCGTACTGGTCACGACACGGACCTATGCGCCGCTGGTACAGGCAGTGCTGGCGGAATTTGGAAAGTCTGACGCGGTCGAGATTATCACGCCGCCTACCTATCGCTGGCCCACGTTTCTACTTGCCGAGAATATCAAGAATGTCGCTAACCAGATCACGGTGATCGCCATAATTGCGATTGGGATGACGATGGTGATTATCACGGCAGGGATTGACTTATCCGTCGGGAGTCTGGTGGCGCTGTCGGCAGTAGTCGTGGCATGGCTGATAGGCTGGTTTGGAGGGGATGGCGCATCGACAACATTGATGATCGCGGCGTGTTTAGGAGGGATAGTTCTGTGCGGAGTGATCGGTGCGTTCAGCGGCCTGATGATTACGGGGTTCGGCATTCCGCCGTTTATTGCGACGCTCGCAATGATGCAGGTGACGGCGGGGATTGCGTATATCATTTCGCAGGGGAAACCGATCTATCAGGTCCCGGAAGGATTCATCTGGCTTGGACGCGGCGCCGACCCACTGCTGGGGATTCCCATTGCAGTTATCCTCATGGTTATGTTGTACGTTGTCGCGCATCTGCTGATGTCTCGCACGACACTGGGGCGTTATATCTACGCCGTTGGCGGCAATGCCGAAGCGGCACGGCTGGCGGGAATTCGCGTGAAGCGAGTGCTGTTTTTCGTGTACGCGGTGTGCGGAATGCTGGCCGGGCTCGGCGGTGTGGTGATGGCCTCACAACTCAAGAGCGGCGCGCCAACTTATGGTCTTACCTATGAACTCTACGTGATTGCGGCTGTCGTAGTGGGTGGCACGAGTCTGAGCGGAGGCCAGGGACGGATACTCGGCACACTTATCGGGGCGTTTATAATCGCGGTGATTCAAAACGGCATGAATTTGACCAATGTCGAAAGCTATACACAGAAAGTTGTCCTGGGACTGGTGATCCTTGGCGCGGTGATGCTCGACCGACTCAAACAGCGCGGGCTGCACCGTCGCAAAAAGGCAGCGCCTGTGTGATCAATGGCGAACGAAACGCGAATGGTGGATAAGGGAACAGTGTCATGAAAAGAATGATCGTGGTTGTTGCGCTGATGACCGCAGCCTGCTTTGGGGCTGCGTTTGCCCAGGCGCCGACAGAAGAAAAGGCAAAGAAATTGTATGTGGTGGGGACATCGCACCTCGACACGCAGTGGCGATGGACCATTCAGAACAGCATCAACGAGTATATACCATCGACGTTTCGGGACAATTTCAAGCTATTGGAATTGTTTCCCAAGTACGTGTTCAGTTTCGAGGGGGCATTCCGGTATTCGCTGTTCAAAGAGTATTTTCCGGAGGAATACGCGAAAGTGAAACCGTATATTGAGGCCGGACGCTGGCGGGTGACCGGCAGTTGGTGGGATGCGGTGGATGTCAATGTGCCGTCGTTTGAATCGTTGGTGCGGCAGACGCTCTATGGCAACGGCTATTTCAAGCGGGAGTTCGGCAAGACGAGCCGCGATATCTTTCTGCCGGACTGTTTCGGGTTTGGTTATGCGCTGCCATCGATTGCGAGGCACTGCGGACTGGAGAGTTTCTCCACACAGAAACTGACCTGGGGTTCGGCGTATGGTGTGCCGTTCGATATCGGCAAGTGGCAGGGGGTGGACGGTTCCACCATTTTCGCGGGGATTCGACCGGGCGACTATGTCGCCAAGATTGGCGGTGATTTGAGCCGCGACACGCTGTGGGATGGGCGCATCACGCGGCAGGGGGACAGTACGGGTTTGTACGGCGCTTATATGTATTTTGGTACCGGGGATATTGGCGGGGCGCCGGAATCGCTATCGGTGGCATGGTTACAGAAATCGGTTGAGAGCGATGGCCCCATCGAAGTGAAGTCAGTCGGTGCGGATGATCTGATAGGACTGGCGAACTCATGCGACACCTCGCGATTGCCACGTTACAACGGGGAATTCCTTATGACCCGGCACGGAGTTGGTTGCTATACCTCGCAGGCGGCGATGAAACGATGGAACCGCAAGAACGAGCAGCTTGGGGACGCTGCCGAGCGGGCGTCGGTGATTGCGTACTTGGTGGCAGGACTGCCGTATCCGCGCGAGGAATTACGTGACACGTGGCAGCGATTCTTGTGGCATCAGTTCCACGATGATCTGACCGGCACGAGCATTCCGCAGGCGTATGAGTTCTCGTGGAGTGATGAGGTGCTCTGTCAGAACCGGTTTGCGCAGATACTGGAGAATGCGGTCGCGGCGACGGCGGTGCAATTGGTGACTCAGGTAAAAGGTACGCCGTTGGTGCTATTTAATCCCCTATCAATCGACCGGGCCGATGTGGTGGAGGCAACAATTGCGTTTCCTGAAGGTGCACCGAAGTCGGTGAAAGTGTTCACGGACAGAAAGTCTGAGGTCCCATCACAGGTCGTCACGCGATGGCCGGAGAGTCTGAAGGTTGTATTTCAATCGATCGTGCCCTCGGTTGGATACGCGGTTTACGATGTCCAAGGATCGAAGAAACCATCCGCGTTGCCGACTAATGTGAAGGCAACCGACCGGACACTTGAGAATGAGCGATATGTTGTGACGCTCAACGATGACGGCGATGTCTCATCGTTATTTGACAAGAACCTAAAGAAGGAATTGCTCACAGCGCCCATCCAATTCCAACTCCTAAGGGACAAGCCGAAAAGATGGCCGGCATGGGAGATCGATTACGAGGATATCATAGCGCCACCGCGAGCGTTTGTCGGCGGACCGGCGCAGATTCGTGTGCTTGAGAGCGGCCCGGCACGGGTGGCGCTGGAAGTTATGCGTAAGACAGATAAGTCATCATTCCGGACAGTGATCTCATTGGTGTCGGGCGGCAATATCGTGCAGCTTGACAACGAGGTCGATTGGTACGAACCGGAGACACTCTTAAAGGTCGCATTCACGTTGGCCTGTGCGAATGACAGCGTTACATATGATCTTGGACTCGGAACGATCAAACGCGGGCTCAATCACGAGAAGCTGTACGAGGTGCCGGGGCATCAGTGGGCGGATATGACAGCCCAGGACGGATCGTACGGTGTAGCGGTGCTCAATGACTGCAAGTATGGATGGGATCATCCCGATGCCGGTACGTTGCGCTTGACGCTCATCCACACGCCGGGCGTGTACGATAGTTGGTCGTGGGTAGGGGATCAGAGTTCGCAGGATGTGGGGCATCACGAATTCAGCTTCGCGATTCAATCGCACTCCGGTGATTGGCAGCGGGGCGGGGCGGCATTGGAGGCGGTCAAGCTCAATCAGCCGGTTAGTGTGTGGCAGACGGACCGGCATGCAGGTACGTTGGGACGGTTGTTCTCGCTGTTCCAATTGCCAATGATCACTGAAAAATCGGTTCGTACTCCTGATGGGCAATCACCTTTCTCCAAGAGTTATGAATATGGTGTTCTGGTTGAGGCCGGAAATCTTATCATGAATATTCCAGCAGACCGCAGACCGGGGCTCGATATCAGTTACATGACACCGCAATTTATGCTAACAGCGATGAAGCTATCTGAAAATACAGATGACGTCATTATCCGGCTGCGCAATCTGGTTCTCGCTCCGGCGGATTCGGTGCCCATACGATTCGGCCGGACAATCTCCTCGGCCACCGAAGTGAATGGTCAGGAAGAGTCAAAGGGAACGGCTCACTTCAGCGACACGATTCTCAAAGTAGCTGTAGGCCCATACCAGCCAAAGTCGTACGCTGTTAGGATGGTTGAGACCGCGCATGTACCGGTTGAGATAATATCACAATCGGTCAGCTTGCCCTTCGACCTTGATGGTATCAGCACTGATGCCGACCGAAGGGACGGCAATTTCGATGGTCACGGAAACAGTATCTCCGGCGACCTGCTGCCTGACACGCTGATTCATCTGAATATCCCGTATGTATTCGGTCCTAAAGTGAGCGGAGCGAAGAACGTTGTCAGTTGCACTGGACAGAAGATTACGCTGCCGCTCGGCGGGTATCAGGAGCTGTGCGTTCTCGCCGCATCTGTCGGTGGGCCGGCGGAAGGAACGTTTGTGATTGGCAAGGACTCAGTTCGCGTCTGGGTGCAGGACTGGGCGGAGCCGATTGGACAATGGAACAACCGATTGGTGGCCGGTAATCTGGTCACTGAGCCGGAACAGATTGCGCCGGGCTATATCAACCGTCAGCCGGTGGCTTGGTACGGCTCCCACCGGCACACTGCGGCAGGCGAGAACGAAGCGTACCGATTCAGCTATCTGTATCTGCTGACGTTCGATTTGCCGCCGGCGACCAAGTCGATCACACTCCCAAACAATCCGCGAATCAAGGTGCTGGCTGCGACCGTGGCGAAGAAACCGTATGAGGATGTCCGCGCGGCGACACCGCTCTATGACGTCACTAACTCCACACTGGCGAGGATTGTAGTAGACAGCACGAGTTTCCTTGGTCAGGCTACAATTACGATGTCATCGCCTGTACCCGGCTCGGTCGTGCATTACACTCTTGATGGCAGCGATCCGACTGCTGAATCGCCGGTGTATGTTGAGCCGATTAGGGTGAATGCCACCACGGCAATCAAAGCGCGGGCGATCAAAGATGGCGCGGATGACCACCATGTGGCATCGGTGACGGTGCACCAGTTGACGGCACGTGGGTCCTCGACATTAGTTAGTCCGGCCTACGGATTGAACTGCTCTTACTATGAAGGGGAGTGGAGCAAGCTGCCGAATTTCGATTCGCTGACGGCAGTGAGAGAAGTGGTTATGCCGGTGGTCGCAATTCCGCCCTTTGCCCGCAAGGAGTTGTATGGACTGGTGTTCACCGGATATATAAATATCCCCAAGGACGGAGTGTATGAATTCGCCATCAGTTCCGATGACGGCAGCCATTTGATAATCGGCGACACGCTATTGATCGACAACGACGGTCTGCATGGTGCCGGCGATGTTACGGGGTTGATCGCACTCAAGGCGGGCCCGCATAAGTTCGCCGTGAGGATGTTTCAGGCGAAAGGGGATCAGGACCTGGCGGTGTCGATCACCGGCCCGGGTTTACAGAAGCAGAAGTTGAACAAGGAGATGTTGTGGCATGGGGGGAAGCCGACGCGAAAGTGAGCTTCGATGGGCTAACAGCAAATAGGCAGTGTTCCGCCGAAAAACAGAAAGTCGACTAGTTTTTGAAGATCACTAATGTCAATGGTGCCGGAGATATCCATGTCGGCTTCGGCCGAGCAACTGGTGATTGAACCACCGAAGAATAGAAAATCAACTAACGCAGACAGGTCAGAGATGTCAATCGTCTCAAATAGATCTCCGTCGACATTACCGGACAGTGCATTACAGCAACCGCTCAGGCAGAACGGTCCTCGAAGCTGCGCGTACCAGTGCTTAGCTTTGTCGACAGCAGATTGGAGAATCTGAGATGTCCCATTGCGGATGGAAGCAAAAACGGAGTAGACGAGCATCGTGTCATTTGAGGGAAGTTTATAGTTGGTCATAAATGTGAGAACCGAATGAGCATCACCCGGCGGTTCCGAAATATAGAATCCTATGGAAAACACTCTGGTCATAAGAGAATCGAATATGAGCCCTGAAGCGGAGTCAACGAAGTGGTCGTTTGCGGCCGTATAGCCGCCGTGGACATCCGTTCGGAGACAACAATAGTCGAGTGCCACAAGGCTCTCAGTCTTCCATTCCATCAGCGCTATTCCGCCAAATCGCCTGTCGTTCTTCTGACACTCGAGCCCGACTTGTGACACGTATTCGAAACCCGATTGGTAAACCACTCGGTCATTGAATCCACCCCTATTCACAGCATCGGTGTCGCTCGGCACATTCCAATCCACAAGTTGGCCGACCGTCACACCAATATGTGACCGACCGTCAGATGGGAATATGCGCATGAACTGCACGATGAATTCGCAGCTATCGCCCGTCCGTGGTGCCCACCAGGTAATTTCCACTGCAAGAGAAGAGTCGCTTGTCAGCAACTGACCGGATTCGATGCGCTGGTAACTGCTGGTTGTGACGTTCGTATGGCTGAAGATTGGCGGGATGGTATCAATAATTGGTTTGAAGCCGTACGTAGAATCAGGTCCCTCGCCGAATACCGACCAACTGCCGACCAACGTTGTGTCATCTTTGCGGTCGATGATGATCGGGGAGCCGTCGAAGAGGTAGACATCGGTCTCGCCGGGAATCGAGTCGACCGTGTCGCAGTCGCCGAAATCCCAGTAATCCATGTTAACTTTTCCTTCCCCCATATGGCCGACATTGCCGTTGGTGCCGACGACCAAGCGAAGACAGCTTGTAGCGATGGTGTCATAGATGACGGGAGTGGACTGGGCAAATAGGGTCACGGGGAACAACGAGATGAGAAAACAAACAAAATCGGATGTTGAACGAGCGCGAATCATTGAGTCCCACCGTGTGTGGCGTATTTTTCGTCCCGATTGAATATACTCAACGCAGAGTCAGACGTCAATGATATTCGACTCTCGGTGCCGAACGGGTTTCAAAACAGCAGGAACATGTAGCGCAGAATGTAATAGACGCCGATCAAGATGAATATTGCGCCGGTACCGAAGCGCACGTAGCGTTCGATCTGCGTCAGGCGATTAAACAGGCGCCCGACCGAATTGATACTGAACGCCACCAGCACACCGAACAGAAGCACCGGCAGGCCTGTGCCGATGCCATAGAGGGAAGGAAGCAGGATGTATGACTGGTGCTGGACAGACAGCGGCACGAGACTCCCGAAAAACAGCGCTGCTGAGACTGGGCAGAACGACAGTGCGAAAAACGCCCCCAGAAGTCCGGCGCCCCATACGCTGCCCCGGGCGGCGCGTTCCTGAATCTTGTCACTCGGAGTGAGGCCGGGCAGCGCGACATTCAGCCAACCGAGCAGAATCAGTCCGACCAGGATGAGGATCGGTCCCAAAAGAGTATTCATGTACTTCTGCAAGAAGTTCGATACGCCGGGAATGGAAAGCAGGCCGGCTGTCACCACGGCGCCGATCACGACATAGGTCAGCAGTCGACCCACCACGTAACTGATGCCGGTCCAGAGGGCGTGACCGGCGCTTTCCATACGCTTGCCGATGAACGAAACCGCGGCTATGTTGGTGGCCAGGGGACAGGGACTTATCGACGTGAGAATCCCCAACCAGAGGGCGGAAAAGGCGGCCAGCATCAGTGAGTCCATCAGAGCCTCCGCAGATATTCCGAGACTTCGGCGTTCACGTAGTGCATGAAGGCCGGTTTATCGTCGACATATTTCCAAATGTCGTCGAGGCTTTTCCACTCCGACACCCGGCCATCGGCGGAATCCACAATGATCAGCGCCTGAGAATACAGTTGATAGTCGTCAACGAAATGCGTGTTTGGTTCAACTTCTCTGTTAATGACCCGCCATTCAAGCTTCCCATTTTCCATGGGTTCGGCGAACCGGCTTTTCAGGGTTTCATCGATATAGGCTTCGATAGTGAGGCAGGTCTGGCAGCGTACGTTGCCGTGAAAATAATATGCGATGATGCGATGCTCGGTGCGGGAGCTTCGGCCGAGTGATGTCTCACTTCCTGCAGAAAGCCAGCCCATCTGACGGCCGGCAAACACGAGGATGCTGGCCGCGACCAAAAGCAGCAGGGCGAAGGTGGCGATTTTTTTTGGCGTCATGGATGCTCCGATCGGTTACTTGGCGGGGTCAAGGAACAGTCGCACTTCGCTCTGGATGTACTCAGTGAACTTCGCCTTCGCACCCGATAAGAGCCACACTTTGTCGAGGTTTGTCCAGCGAGTCTGTTCCCCATTATGGATGTCAGCAAGGACAACCGAGCGCGTGTACAAAAGGTACTCTTCGATGTAATGCTTGTTCGAGTCCTGGTCCGTGTTAACAACCCGCCACTCCAGGTCGCCGCGTTCGAGTTCGGCCGTGAAAGCGCTATCGATCGCTTCTTTCGTGTAGGCTTCGATCTTCCGGCAGGTGGCACAGCGAACGTTGCCGTGAAAGTAATAAGCGACCACCTTGTGCGGTGCGACCGTGCTGTCACCGGTGTCGGCTCTGCTCGCTTCGACGGCGGCCTCGTCACGGGGCGTCTCGCCGGCGCGAGCTATCAGCCAGCCGCCTATCCACAAAAGGGTGATAGCCGCACTCATAGCGGACATTTTCAAGTGTTTATTCATTATCTGTTTCTCCCGGAATGAGTCGATTCAACCATAGAGAGTTTATGCCAACAGTAGTTTGAGTTCTTCGATGGATGGGACCTTGCCGGACAGAATGACCTTGCCATCGATTGCAAGGGCCGGAGTCATCATGACACCCATATGCATGATGGTGTTGATATCCGTCACTTTGAGCACCTCACATTCCAAGCCGATCTGCTGCACAGCAAGCCTGGTGTTCTCTTCGAGCTTCTTGCACTTGGGACAGCCAGTTCCCAGAATTTGAATCAGTTTCATTTGGCATCTCCTATTCAAAAGAGTATCCGTAGATCATGCCGGTAATCGTGGCCATGACAACGACGATACTCACAAATACCACGGTCTTTTTCATTCCCATGATGCTTCGCAGTACCAGCATGCTTGGCAACGAAAGTGCCGGACCAGCGAGCAAAAGCGCCAGGGCCGGGCCTTTGCCCATGCCGCTTCCCAAGAGGCCCTGCAGAATGGGGATTTCAGTCAGCGTCGCGAAGTACATAAACGCGCCTGCAACCGATGCGAACAGATTTGCCCAAAGGGAGTTACCGCCGACTGAACGGCTGATCCACTCCGAGGGAATAAGCCCCTCGTGGCCGGGCCGGCCCAGGAGTAGTCCCGCAATGAGCACGCCTACGAGCAACAGGGGTAGAATCTGCTTGGCGAATCCCCAGGTCTGTTCGAACCAACTGCCCATCTCGCCGTCATCGTTGCTGGTGATGAGCGACAGGCCGACAAAGCCTGCGGCGAAGGGAATTAGCGGATGCTCTCGGAAAGTGAGCCCAAGCGCCACTACTGGAATTGCCGCAGCGAAGATCTTCCACCACC
This sequence comes from Candidatus Zixiibacteriota bacterium, assembly GCA_040753875.1. Taxonomy (NCBI): domain Bacteria; kingdom Pseudomonadati; phylum Candidatus Zixiibacteriota; species Candidatus Zixiibacteriota bacterium. The sequence continues at coordinate 13,910 of JBFMDV010000038.1, forward strand.
GCATGCGAAACCAAGTGATCAGGATAAGCCCCAGCGCAATTGCCGAAAGACCGGTGAGGTGCCACTTGAGTTCATAGATGGCGTTCCATATCCCTGCCGGCTCGCTTGACCTTCCCCAGTTGGCAAATACGAGAATCGCGATCATAGAGGCAAAATAGAGCACGGTCTGCCACAACGGACGGGCAGCCGGCGGATCAGGCAGCGCAAGCTGAGCATCAGCTTTGGCAGATTCTTCCTTTCGATATATGAAATGCATGATCAGGCCGACAACGACACTGAACATAACCGCTCCTATCGTGCGGGCGAGTCCCATTTCTATGCCAAGGATGCGAGCCGTTAGAAATATGGCCAACACGTTGATCGCGGGTCCCGAATACAGAAAGGCCGTGGCGGGGCCGAGTCCGGCGCCCATTCGGTAGATGCCCGCGAAAAGCGGCAGGACGGTGCACGAACAGACTGCAAGGACTGTCCCCGAGACAGATGCTACCCCATACGCCAGCACCTTGTTGGCTTTCGCGCCAAGATACCGCATGACCGATGCCTGGCTGACAAAGACGCCGACAGCACCTGCGATGAAGAAGGCCGGTATCAGGCAGAGCAGCACGTGCTCCTGGGCATACCATTTGACAAGTTGAAGGGACTCGGCGACGGCATTGTCGAAGCGCGGTGATCCGACCGGCAGGTAGAAGCTGATGAGGAAGGCGGCGACAATCACCGCCAACGGCTTCCATTCTCGTTTCCAATCCATAGCCGGTTCTTTCTAATACGTGGTCATTTGGCAAAATCGCCAAATATGGACCCAAAAAAACTACTTTCGTTCCGCCAGGGCGACTTGCTCCTTCGCCGATAACTTTTGCACCTGTGACACACATCCGAAGAAATTCAGAATACACGGCACTTTCAATGAATAGAAGACCTGCAGGCCCCGCTTTTCATCCTGCACGATTCCGGCGGCTCTCAATATCGAGAGATGTTTGGAGACGGTAGAGGTATCCGCGCCGATCATCTCCGTCAGTTCGCAGACACACCGCTCCTTCCTCGACAACTCGTCCACTATGAACAACCTGGTCGGGTGGGCCATCGCTTTGATTATTCTGGCCTTGGCTTCAAAGTGCGCTTTGGTCTTGTTGTCCATAGTTGTTTCAATGCCTGCAGTCGTTTATACGTGGCAATATCGCCAAATAGCCAAAAAAATCAATGATTTTTTAGAGATTGTACAGAGTATCGTGACCGGCAGTGCAACAATCTGTTACGCATGGCCGACTGTCGGTCGAATTGTACTTGATGTGGATCTAAGAGACCACGAAACTCAGTTAGCGCAGAAGAGAAGCCTGGATATTGCCGCTCACCACACTCAATGATGCTTCACATTCGTAACAGAATGTGCAACTGATCTCCAGCACTGTGGTAACCGGCTGGCCGTTAATGGTCTCCGGCGTATACCTGCCTCTCTTGAGGGCCTCAATAAGCAGGTCAGGGTAGACGCTGTTGGCGGGATAAACTTCCGTAACCGCCCAAGATATCCGTCCTTTCGGATCAATGGTAACAAGCGCCCGTACGAATCCAGTGTCGGTTTTCCGCTTGATGGTTGGCCAGCGTGGCGGCGGAATTTTGGCGACGGCCGGCAACATGGCGCCGGATCTTCTCTGATTGTTCGGGGAATAATAAGGAATCGGCGAAACCGGCGTGACATCGATGGGAAAGTCCGGTATGTCGTAGTCAGCAATCTCGTTGTTGCTGGTACCGGAAGTAGTAATGATTTCAGGTCCGTTCTCCGCACTTTCGCCCGGCACAGTTGCCATTTCGTCGATTCTGGAGACCGGGTGCCATTGCGGCCGGATCGGGACTCCGAAATCGTGCACAATCTTGATCTTGGATGCAAAGCCACCGGCAAGAAATTCAGTTTGCGTCCTTGCCGCATCGGCCACTTGGCGACCGATTGGGCTTATGGCCCCCGCAGCATTGCCCGTCGAACCACCGATGGGAAGCTCTGGTGCGGAGGGCGTATCACCTATGTTCTTGCGGGTCGGTAATGCTAACCATGAAATCGTAATGATAGCGATGATGCTCACGCCGTACACGACGACCATAGACCGAACGAAGTTCGTCTGATAAGCTCGTTTGAGATCAAGCCCAAGCCAGTTCCAGTAAACCGGTGACGGACTATACCCCATATAACCCCGCACTTTTCTACAAATAAGTACGCGATTAGAACACTATATGTTCAGAGTTATGATTTCTGGGCGGCGACTCACCACGGTCCGGTCAGCACGTGTCGCTGGTTATTCTCATGTACTGCAGTGACTTATATCCAGGCGAGACAACAGGAAGCAAGCTGCGCCGAGTAAGAACCGCTCTGGTAGATTGTTGTCGGGTGGGGCCAGAATACTCTATATTACGGTCAGGCTTGGCAGGTTCATGACGTGAGAAACGCGGATACCATAGGAGATTATCTTACCGAAGCTTCACCATTCCCTAATGGAACGCTAACGTTTGACTTTGTTCTAATGAGCGCGGTTGAACAATGTCAAACCCAGGAGAGAAGCGAATCATGGCTAAAGAAGCGATTCTGGTAATCGAGGACGAAGAGGACATTCAGGAACTGGTCAACTACAACCTGACCAAAGAGGGATACCAGGTTGCCTGTGTGGGATCTGGCGAGGAAGGCGTGCGCAGCGCCAAGGCGCGACTCCCACATATCATCATTCTCGATCTGATGCTTCCGGGCATTGATGGACTGGAGGTCTGTCGGATTCTCAAGAGTGAGCCGAAAACCCAACACATTCCTATCATCATGCTGACTGCCAAGGGTGAGGAGAGCGATGTGGTGACCGGTCTGGAACTTGGGGCCGACGATTATCTCACCAAGCCGTTTAGTCCCAAGGTGCTGCTGGCGCGGATGCGAGCGATTCTCCGTCGCAAAGCCAAGCAGACGACAAAAGACGACACAGTCATCAATATACACGACATCGTCATTCATCCGGGACGGCACGAGGTGCTCATGCAGGGGAAGTCGGTCGACCTGACGCTGACAGAGTTCCAGATCCTGCACCTGTTGTCCCGCCGTCCGGGTTGGGTGTTTGGCCGGTACCAGATTGTCAACGAGATTCGCGGCGACAATGTCCTGATCACCGATCGGGCGGTCGATGTGCAGATAGTCGGCCTCCGCAAGAAACTCGGCACACGCGGTCGGTATATCGAGACGGTCCGCGGCGTGGGGTACCGTATGAAGGAGACGGCATGAGCCGCAATCGCGTGCTCTGGTACCTTCTCGCGTCATATTTCCTCGTTCTCATCCTGTCGTTAGGGGCTGTTGGCTGGCAGATTTCCGTATCTTTCAAGCGATCGCAAATCGACCGTGCCGCTGAAGATCTCAAAGTTCGCGCCCTCCTGGCGACCAGCCAGCTTCAGAGCAGTTTTGTCACTAACGACTTTACCTACGCAGATTCTCTTTGTCGTACGCTCTCGGCTCGTGTCGGCGCACCAGTGACTATTTTCCTGCCATCTGGCAAACCGATCGGCAGCTCCGAAAATCGCGAGTTGGACGCCGACATAGAGTCAACTCGCCCGGAGGTGAAACAGGCGCGACTCGGGCAGATCGGCACTGACGTTCGGTTCAGCCGTTCCTTGGGTCAGGAGGTCATGTTCGTAGCGCTGCCGGCGGCAAACGACCAAGGCGTGCAGGGGATAGTGCGCATGGCGTTTCCGGTCGGGTATATCGACTCCGGTATCAAGGACCTGCGCATGAAGCTCGTGATCGCGGGGCTGCTGATCGGGCTCCTTGCGATCGGCATCAGCGTGGCGATCACCTTTCGGATAGCGCGGCCGATCGAAACTCTCAAGAACGGGGCGACCCTTTTTGCAGCCGGTGACCTCGATCAGAGGTTGCCAGTGTCTGGCTTTGAGGAAACCCGCAAACTGGCCGCCGCGATGAATGACATGGCCGAGCAGCTCGACCGTCGCATTCGTGCCATCACGCACCAGCGCAACGAACAGGAAGCGGTGCTTGCAAGCATGATAGAAGGAGTTATCGCGGTCGATGCCGACGAGCGGGTGATGAATCTCAATCGCGCCGCCGCGCAGCTGCTTCGTGTGCCTCCTGAGGCGACGCTCGGCAGGACTATCCAGGAAGTCGTGCGTAACACCGAGCTTCAGAAATTAATGAGCCGAACGCTTGCCAGCCGCGCCCCGGTGGAAGGGGAGTTTATACTCACCGAACACGGCGAGCAGTTCATCCAGGTACATGGAGCGCAGTTGCCGGAGTCCGAGGGAAAGAACCCGGGCGCGGTGATCGTCTTACACGACATCACGGCACTGCGACGACTCGAGAATCTACGCCGTGACTTCGTGGCCAATGTGTCGCATGAGCTGAAGACCCCCATCACCTCTATCAAAGGATTTGTGGAGACGCTTCGGGACGGGGCGGTGGAGCACGCCGAGGACGCCCGCCGTTTCTTGGGAATTATCGAAAAGCATGTCGATCGGCTGAACAACATTATCGAGGACCTTCTTACGTTGTCGCGGATCGAACAAGGGACCGAGCGGGCGGAGATTCTTCTGGAGGATGGGGATGTCTGCGAAGTCTTGCGCGGGGCACGCGACCTGTGTCTGGTCAAGGCCACCGAAAAGCGGCTCACGCTTGAGGTTCGATGCGATACGTCCCTGAGAGTTCGTCTCAACCCTGCGCTGCTCGAACAGGCAGTGGTAAACCTGATTGATAATGCCGTGAAGTACAGTGAGCCGGACCGACGAATTTCCATATCAGCTTCGGAGATGGAGGGGCGCATCACTATCGAAATTCGGGACGAAGGGTGTGGTGTTGCCGCCGAGCACTTATCGCGTCTCTGGGAGCGGTTTTATAGGGTCGATCGCGCCCGTAGCCGCAGCCAGGGTGGGACTGGCCTCGGCCTTGCCATCGTCAAACATATCGCGCTGGCGCACGGCGGGAATGTCAGCGTGGACAGCATCCCCGGCCAGGGAAGCACCTTTCGCATTCATCTTCCGAGCGGTACTGCGCGACCTTAGCCATCACCTTAAGATTCAGCCATCATCGTTCGCGTACTCGTTGTCCGGGATCGTGATGCGCCTGAGCACCGCCTCCAGTTCCACCCCTGACTCCACAGGGAAATATTAACCGGCCCCTAACGAAATCCTAACTGGTGGCCGGTTTAATTGTTAGGAAGCTGGAGAGAGGAATCCAGTTAGGAACATGGACAGAAAGGGAAGAGAACGTGAAACCACTCAAGCTTGGCTTGAGCCTGGCCGTCCTGACACTGGGCGTCATCGGCCGGGTGAACGCACAAAACGCCGACGATAGTCTCAAGGCCGTGGTCGATGAAACCAGGCAGCAGGTTGAAGGGATGGCCGAGAACATGGCCATTCTGACCGGAGATGTGGAGAAACTGAAACAACTGAAAGTATCCGGGTACCTTCAAGCGCGTTATGAACTCAACGACAGCTCACGGTACGGCATCACCGGCGGCTACGATGCCACCAAGAACCTGAACGCGAACAACATCTATATCCGTCGCGGCCGTATCAAATTTCAGTTTCAACCGAACGCCTCCAGCCGGTATATCATCTACTTTGACGCCTCGAAGGATAAAGTGTCCTTGAAAGAGGCATATGTGGACCTCAGCCACCGATTCAAGGAACATGCATTCACGCTGACGGCCGGGCAGTTCAATATTCCATTTGGGTACGAGATTGAATACTCGTCATCGAAACGGGATTTTCCCGAGCGAAGCCTGACCGAGCGGACGCTGTTCAAAGGGGAACGGGATCGCGGGGTCAACTTGAGCTGGACACTTCCAAAGAACGTCCAGTTCAATGCCGCCGTGCTTCAAGGATACGGTATAGAGGACAGCAAGTTCACCTGGTTTGACCCTACCAAACAGAAGGACGTTCTCGGACGCGTGAAGGTGAAGCTGGGGATGGTCGACTTTGGCGTGTCGGCGTATCACGGCAAAACATATGTACCGGGTACAGCCGCGGTGGCTCCGGTGACCACGTACATAGATGTGAACGGCAATGGTCTGGTGGATGCCGGTGATTCGGTGAGGACGACGACCGGCTCAGCCGCAACGCCGGCGGTCGAATACGACAAGAACCGGGTGGGCATCGATGCCCAGTTGTATCTCGATGTTCTGCCACTTGGCGGCACGGGCGTGCGGGCTGAGATGATCGGTGCCCGGGACAAAGGGAAGATGGAACGCGGCTGGTATCTGTGGTTATCGCAGGCTGTGTACAAGAACTTCGGCGGGGCGGTGCGATACGATTATTTCGACCCAAACACCAGCGACGCTGCGAAGAGTGACGCCACCGGCACGCTTTCCCTGGCAGCACACTACTACTGGGATGCCAATGTCCGGTTAACGGCGGCGTACGATATGCCGCGACTTCTGAAAGATAACTCGATCTTCTCCAAAGCGTCCGGCGACAAAAAGGACAACACGTTCACACTGCAGTTTCAGTATTCGATGTAGCGAATAACAGGAAAGGATTGACGATGAAACGGATCATCTTACGCACCAGCGCGCTGATCGCGATTGTCACGGCAATTGTCATTGGCGCCAACTATCTCGGGATCGCAGCGGGCCAGGCGATATCGGTGAAGGGCTCCGACACGATGGTGTTGTTGGGCCAGCGCTGGGCCGAGGCGTTCATGAAGCAGAACCCGGGTATCGTGGTTCAAGTGACCGGGGGCGGTTCCGGAGTGGGGATCGCAGCGCTCATTAACGGCTCCACTGACGTCTGCGAAGCCTCGCGTCCCATGAAAGCCTCGGAGGTTGATAAACTCAAAGAGCGCTTCAATTCTCCGGGCGTGGAAATCCCCGTGGCACGCGACGGGCTCTCCGTCTATCTGAATGATCAGAACCCGATCAGCGAACTCTCGATCGACCAACTTGCGGCCATATACAGCGGCAAGGCAACGAATTGGAAAGAGTTCGGCGGAAATGACGCCCGGATCATTCTGTATGGCCGCGAGAACAGTTCCGGCACCTACGGATTGTTCAAGGACGAGGTCCTGAAGGGGCGCGACTTCGCACCGCAAACCCAGACGCTACCCGGAACCGCGGCTGTGGTGAACGCTGTGTCAAAAGACCCCAACGGGATCGGTTACGGCGGCGCGGCGTATGCCAAGGGCGTAAAGGACGCCAAGCTGAAACTGGATGCCAAGTCGACGGCGTATCTGCCCACCGAAGAGAATGTCAAGAGCGGCGTCTATCCGCTTTCCCGGTATCTCTTCTGGTATCTCCGCAACAAGCCGATGGGCGATACCAAAAAGCTGGTTGATTTTGTGCTGTCCGAAGAGGGCCAGAAGATCGTGGCTGAGGTCGGCTATTACGGTTTGAAGTGATTCAATTGCTGTGCGTCCGGGAGAGATACTGGTATGGCCTCTCCCGGTCGCGTCTTCAACACGGCTCATGTAATCCTTGCATAATTCTAACAATTTTCTAATATCGCTGCAGCGATATTGGAAATTACCTGTTCGGGATAAACGGGAAACCTCGAAACGCCGGTAATGGAACTGAGATGACGCACAGTTCGGCAGCTATATCAGGGTTACTGTGTTTGGTGGCGACGACCATTGCGGGTGAGACTATAACGATTAAAGGTTCCGATACGATGGTCCGACTCGGACAGCGCTGGGCTGAGGAATACATGGCACTCAACAAAACAGCGGTGATTCAAGTAACGGGCGGTGGCACTGGAGCCGGCGTGGCGGCGCTTCTCAACAGCGGCACCGATGTCTGCCAGGCCTCACGCGATCTAAGCGCTCGTGAATTCGAGCTGGCATCGAAAAAGCGAATTGCTCCCCTCCGGATCACTGTTGCTCTTGATGCGGTCGCCGTGTATTTGCACAAGGCGAATCCGGTCGAGAGTCTCAGCCTGGGGCAACTCAGGGGAATCTACACCGGAGCCATCACCAGCTGGCGCGATCTGGGCGGACCGGATCATCGCATCGTGCTATACAGCCGGGAAAACAGCTCGGGGACCTATGTTCTCTTTCGTGAGGTGGTGCTCAAGAACCATGATTATGCTCCGGAGGCGCAGACACTTCCCGGGACCGCCGCCGTGATCAATGCGGTCGCGCACGACCGATATGGTATCGGCTACGGCGGCATTGCCTGGGAGAGCAATGTCAAGCATGCGATGGTGAAGCCGACCGACACGAGTGCGGCGGTATCGCCGACCGACGCGAACGTATCGCGGGGAGAGTATCCGATTGCGCGCAAGCTCTACTGGTTCACCAACGGCGAGCCGACCGGTGAACTGGCTCGGCTGCGGGATTTTGTGTTGTCGGATACCGGGCAGCAGATTGCGGCACACGCAGGTTATTTCCCGTTACTGACCAACGTGGTCGAGAAGACTGAAATGAAGTAAGACGAGACGGCCGGCCACGGAAGATCGGCGCAAAAATGAAACCGCTCACATTCAAACCCAAATCCCGCTGGCGGGAATTTATCGGTGAGAAGGCGATCTCCATGAGCGCTTACGCCGCCCTTGTGGCTATCTTTCTCATTTTCATTTTCATCTTCAAGGAATCTCTCCCGATATTCACCGACCCCAAAGTCCGGCAGGAGGCAAGTCTTGATCGGTTGTTCCTGAAACAGCCGTTTTATGAAGACAGCGAGCGACTCTGGGTGTGGCAACCGACCTCCGACGAGCCAAAATACTCGCTCATGCCGCTGTTTATAGGCACATTCAAGGCGGCATTGATCGCCATGTTGTTTGCAACACCCCTGGCGGTTCTGGCCGCCATATATACATCCGAGTTTGCGTCGAAACGGATGCGGGAGATCATCAAACCGACTATCGAACTGCTGGCCGGACTCCCATCGGTGGTGCTCGGCTTTTTTGCCTTGATAGTTCTGGCTTCTATATTGCAGGACACGTTTGGACTGGTTTTTCGTCTCAATGCTCTTAACGCGGGGCTGGCGCTGGGGATTACGGTAATCCCCGTGATCTTCACCATCGCTGAGGATGCGATGTCCGCAGTGCCTCATTCGCTTCGCGATGCCGCCACTGCGCTCGGTGCAACTCCCTGGCAGGTGTCCCTCACGATGGTGCTTCCGGCGGCGCTCCCCGGCATTGCGGCCGGTGTCGTGCTTGGATTCGGGCGGGCTATCGGCGAGACCATGATCGTCCTCATGGCTTCAGGTAACGCCGCCATAGTGTCCGGCAGTCTCACCGACTCGATCCGCACGCTGTCCGCGACCATTGCCGCGGAACTGGCCGAAGTCGTGTTCGGGAGCGGTCATTACAGCGTGCTGTTTTTCATCGGGACGCTGCTGTTCCTGTTCACGTTTCTCATCAACCTTGGCGGTGATCTGGTATTGCACCGGCTAAAAGAGCGGCTACAGGGGAGAAGTTCATGACACCCATCATCGAAACGCCGCACGGTACCGTTCAGAGGCTCGAGTTCGGCAGGAAAGGGACTGCCGTCATCCCTCGCGTGCTGATGTTCATAGCCGTCGTGCTGATCATGCTGATGCTGGCGCTGATCGTGGGGAATATCGTGTATAGTGGCTTGGGCTCGATCACCTGGACATTCCTGACCAGTCCGCCGGAACAGGGGATGGAAGGGGGCGGTATCTTTCCAGCGATTTTCGGTACTCTGCTTCTGGTCATACTCATGGTTATCGCGGTCGTACCACTTGGCGTGTTGACTGCCATTTATCTGCAGGAGTATACGCGCCCGGATTCGTGGGGGACGCGATTGATACGCCAGGCCATCAACAATCTCGCCGGTGTGCCCTCAATCGTCTTCGGGTTATTTGGCTTGGGATTCTTCATCGGGTTTCTGGGAGGCGGTATCGACAAACTGTTTTTCGGAGGGGGGCGTCCGGTCTGGGGACAACCGGCGATCGTCTGGGCGTCGCTCACCATGGCGCTGCTGACGCTTCCCGTTGTGATCGTCTCAACCGAGGAAGCGTTGCGGGCAATCCCGCGCGAGCTCAAAGAAGCCAGTTACGCGCTGGGTGCAACCAAGGTGCAGACCATCTGGCGGGTGATCATTCCCCAGGCGCTGCCCGGGATCTTCACCGGCGCCATATTGGCTGTCGGACGAGGGGCAGGTGAAGTAGCCCCCATTATGTTCACCGGTGCGGCATACTACCTGCCGTACCTGCCGACAAAACTCACCGACCAGTTCATGGTGTTGGGGTATCATATTTATGTGCTGGCCACTCAGTCGCCCGATGTCGAACGGACAAAACCGATCCTCTATGGAACGGTCCTGGTGCTCCTGGTGTTGACCTTCTTATTGAACTTCATCGGGATATACATTCGCTCACGTATACGAACGAGACGTGTTAGTGCATAAAGAACCATCAGAAATCGGCACCGGGGCCTCACGGCCGGCGCAGCCCACCACGGCAGTCAAAGGACCCGATATCACCATAGCGGTATCGGACCTGAACTTCTACTACGGCACGAGTCAGGCCCTGTATGACGTGACGCTCGATGTCGACCGCAAACAGGTGACGGCGCTCATTGGTCCATCCGGGTGCGGCAAGTCGACCTTCCTGCGGACGCTCAATCGGATGAACGACACGATCCCGGGAACGCGCCTGACCGGTCTGGTGCGGCTCGACGGTGAAGATATCTATAAGGAGATAAAGGACATCTCCTCCCTGCGGACGCGGGTAGGGATGGTGTTCCAGAGGTCAAATCCGTTTCCCAAGTCCATCTTCGACAACGTGGCGTACGGTCTGCGTGTGAACGGCATCAAGGACAAACGGTTTATTACCGAGGCGGTTGAGGAGACGTTAAAGAAAGCGTTCCTGTGGGATGAAGTAAAAGACCAGTTGGATAAGAATGCGTATATGCTTTCTGGTGGCCAACAGCAGCGCCTGTGTATCGCCCGCGCCCTGGCCGTTCGGCCGGAAGTGCTGCTCATGGACGAGCCGGCCTCGGCGCTCGACCCACTTTCGACGTCGAAGATCGAGGACCTGATAGGAGAGCTGAAAAAGAACTACACTATCGTCATTGTGACCCATAATATGCAGCAGGCTGCCCGCGTCTCGGACAGCACCGCGTTCTTCTACGAGGGGAGGATGGTCGAGTATGGTCCGACCAAGAAGATCTTCACTAAACCGGACCAGACGAAGACCGAAGATTACATTACAGGGCGGTTCGGATAAGAAAGGGTTCGGGCATGTCGGTTCATTTGCGCAAAGAGATTGACAGACTCAAAAAACAGATCCTTACCCTCAGCGCCGCCGTGGAAGAATCGGTCCAGAAGGCCGTTAAAGCCATGGCCGAGCGGGACGACCGCCTGGCTCAGCGGGTCATCGATCAGGATATCGACATCGATGAGATGGAAGTTGAAGTGGAGGAGGAATGTCTCAAGATCCTGGCGCTGCACCAACCGGTCGCAATAGATCTTCGCTTCATCATCGCGGTCCTGAAGATCAACAACGATCTGGAGCGGATCGGTGACCTGGCGGTCAATATCGCCGAGCGGGCGTTGTTTCTGTCACGGCAGGAGCCGGTACCGATGCCGTTCGATTTTCCGACCATGTCTGCCCTGGCGCAGTCCATGCTGCATCGGAGCCTTGATGCCCTCGTCAATATGAACAGCACGCTGGCGAGCGAAGTCTGCCTGGCCGATGACGATCTTGACGCTATGAACCGGGAGATGTACTCACGAGTGCATGATGGTATACTGGCGAACCCGGACCGGATCGACTGTTTCATCCAGCTCCTCGCCACGTCGCGGCAGCTCGAGCGCATTGGGGATCACGCCACGAATATCGCTCAGGATGTCATTTACATGATCGAGGGGAAGATCGTCCGGCACCGCATGGGGGAATACGCCTCCGGAAAATGAACCGAGGCGCCTTTGGGAGCGTCTCGGTGGGTCCGAAATTGAACGGTAAGTTGGGAGCTATTTGGTCGAGATATCGTCGACCTTTATGGTAGCCCCGGTCGGCGAGGATTCATCCCGCTGCATTTCGATCTGGATCTGCTTGCTGCCATCGGGATTGGTCGTGATGGAAACCTGGCTGGCCGTAAAGCCGGCGCCGACCAGCCTGGCGGCGATTTCGCTCTCTATCTCGGCATCGGTCTTCCCGGCACCGTCCACCTCCACAGTGGTCATCCGATCCCGTACCTGTGCATACAGGCTGCCTGAGACGGTCTTTCGCACAGCTTCGATCACTGGTGTTGCGGTGGTCCCGGTAACGAACCGAAGGGCGCCGGCAACTTCGCGGGCCGCCTGCATAGTGGGGAGTCCGGAGATCATGTAGTTGATTCCGGCCGAGTTGCCGGTGTAGCTAACCGAGCTGCCGGAGTACCCCAGGAGTTCCACCGCCTCGGAAATCTTGGCCGGCGAAACCAATGAGGATGACTCTGCCTTGAGACTTACCGAATACCCAACGGTCTGTTCATACGGGAACGGGACGATCGTGACGAAGGCGACCAGCGCCACGAGGAGGGCCAGGCTGGTGGTCATGCGAGGATGTCCGACAATATGCTGCTTCAACGCTGCCATGAGAGGATGCTCCTTTTCAGTTTTTGAGGCCGCCTGTGCTTCCACCTTGGTTCGCAGGAACGCCGGGGGAGTTGCGTTCTCGGGGCATTCCGCCCGCAGGTGACTGAACGCTTCGGCCAACCGTCGCTCTGCGTCCGCTTCCGCGAGTCTGGGAAAGCGTTGGGAACGCGCCCGGTCTCTATGGAAGAGGTTTCTGAGGTTGTGGTACTGCATACGGCGCCTTACTTTCGCTGTGTGTTTTCAGGTTGGGCGTCTCGACGGCGGTCAGTGCGGCCACCATCTTTCGCCGTGATCGGGACAGCCAGGACTTGACGGTCCCCTCTGACCGGCCATACATCGCGGCCAACTCGTGAACGCTCCATCCCTCCAGTTCGTAGAGCACCACCAGAGTCCGGCGCATCGGTTTCAGCGCCGCCAATGCCCTCGCCACTGTCCGTTTCGCGGCGTACGCGTCCGCCGGATTATGACCAGTCACGTCATCGGTCAGCTCGGCCGATTGGAATTTCCTGTTCGAACGGCACCGGTTCTGGTAGGTATTCACCAGGATGCGGTACAACCAGGGTCGAAATGACGACTCATCTCGCAGGGTGCCGAATCGCCGGAGCGCTGTCAGCAGCCCATCCTGGTACAGATCGCTCCCCTCGTCGCGGTTCCCCGCCAATCGCCGGCAGAATGCCTCCGCCTTTGGGTGTTCCGGCTCCAGGAGTCTCCAGAATCTATCCGATCCGCTGTCCATCTACAGGTAAGACACTCAAAACAGGAGTTTGGTTGCACTCGACCGTGTCGCCGATTGACGGAAACCGTTTGCCTTGGGCCTTTGTTCTGCCCTATGTTTACTCAGGAGGTCTATATTGGAACAGTCTACGCCTGTCACGGATCGGCTTTCGAAACTCTATGCTCAGTTGCTCGACGCCATCGGCGAGGATGTTTCCCGTCAGGGACTGAAAGACACGCCGGCGCGTGCCGCCAAGGCGCTGCAGTTCCTCACGCGCGGATACCAGCAGGACGCCGATGAGGTGATCAACAACGCTGTTTTCGACTCGGATATCAACGAGATGGTGCTGGTCAAAGATATCGAGTTGTACTCGCTCTGTGAGCACCACCTGCTTCCGTTTATCGGCAAGTGCCATGTCGCCTATCTGCCCAACGGCAAAGTACTGGGGCTCTCCAAAGTAGCGCGAGTAGTGGATATGTTTGCGCGTCGCCTGCAAATTCAGGAGAAACTGACCAAACAGATAGCGGAAACAGTGCTCAAATATACTGGTGCTCACGGTGTGGCGGTGGTGATCGAAGCGCAGCACCTCTGCATGATGATGCGCGGCGTGGAAAAGCAGAACTCGGTCATGAAGACATCCTGTATCCTGGGTGAGTTTTGTCAGAACTCCAGCACCCGCGCCGAATTTTTCAGCCTGATCAAGTGAATGTACCTGACCCTCTCCAAGCGGTTTGAGATATCAACTTCGGTGTCACTGGCACGAGGCGATCGCACTGATGCCGAAAATCGCCATTGGTACGGCCCGGCCTCGGCCAGTCGACTTGGTCACGGCTACAACTATGTGTTGTACGTTGTCTTTCACGGCGAGGTCGACCCTGCAACCGGTATGATGATCAACGTGAGCACCGTCAAAGAGAGGGTGAACAAGCTGCTGGGGGCCCGGTACGATCACAAGTACCTGAATGTCGATACAGCGCCCTTCGACCGGATCGCGCCGACACCGGAAAATATCGCGAGACAGTTATCTGATGAGATACGGCCGCTGTTTTTGGGTGAGCGCGCATGTCCCGTGGCCGTTCATGTTGCCGCCACGCCGGATGACGCCGCCACTGTCTATGGGGACGGACGAGTTGAGAGACATCTGTTTGTCGAGTTCTCGGCTGCGCGTCGTACCAATTCGCCGCATCTGTCTGATGCTGAAAACGATGCGCTCTTCGGTCGCGCGGCCTCCAAAGCCGGCCACGGCCACAACTACCGCCTTCGCGTGACACTGAGCGGCTCGGTCGACGACGACTGGGGAGCAATAGCGCCATTTGAACGTACGGACAGCGCCATGAGGTCACTTCGCGAGTTGCTTGATCACAGGAATCTCAATGACGAAGTCAGGGCGCTGCATGGAAAACCGATCACGACCGAATCCCTCGCCCGCTTTGTTCTTGAGCAGGTAAAGCAGACCTTGCCGGTAAGTCGTGTTCGACTGTGGGAGCTTCCGCATTTCTCGGTAGAGTATGTATCCGGAGCGCGGTTCATGATGACACTCGAGAAGTCGTTTCATGCGGCGCATCGGCTTCACAGCAAGGCGTTGGATGAGACGCAAAACCATGAACTCTACGGCAAATGCAACAACCCGGCAGGGCATGGTCACCAATACCGAGTTGAAGCGTCGCTGGTTGGACCCTACGACGAGCGAACCGGGACCATGTGTAATCTGCTGGAATTCGACAATGGGTTCGAGCAGGCGCTCGCACCCTGGAGGTACAAGCATCTCGACCAGGAGGTCGCAGACTTTGCCGAACGACCGAGCACGGGGGAGAACATCGTCGACGCGCTCTGGCCGCGAGTGGACGTGGCCATGCCCGGTAACTTGCAGCGCCTGCGGCTCTGGGAAACTCCAAACAACCGGTTTACCTTGCGGAGGGCGTTATGGAGCGTTGCCTGATCACGGGTGCGAGCGGTGGTATCGGACGGGCTGTCGCACTGCGTTTGGCCTTGAAACAACGACTACTGCTGCTTCACGGCCGTGACCGGGCGAGACTCGGTGAAACCGCCGCACAGGTCGCTTCACAAGGGGGGCAATCGCGGCAATTGGTCGGCGATTTGGCCGACACCGCCGCTGTCGAGCGAGTGATCGCCGATATCGGCCACGAACCGCTCCAGATGCTGGTCCACAGCGCCGGTATCGCCATCGTAAAGCCGATGGACGAGCATTCGGTTGAGGAGTGGCAGCAGGTACTCGCCGTCAATGTCACAGCGCCGTTCCTTCTCACGCAAAAGTTGCTGCCGCTCATGCCGCCCGGAGCGAGCGTCGTGAACATACTCTCGGTCGCTGCCAAGGTTCCTTTCGCGGGCTGGAGCAGCTACTGCATGAGCAAGTTCGCCCTGGATGGTTTTATGAGATCGGTACGCGAGGAAGTCCGCTCTCGGGGAATTCGCGTCATCAATATCTATCCGCAAGCAACTGCCACCGCGATCTGGAACGGTGTGCCGGGAGACTGGCCGCGCGAGCGGATGATGGCACCGGAGCAGGTGGCCGAAGCGGTAGCGTTTGCGCTTAGCCGTCCAGCAGACCTGCTCGTGGAAGATATCTCGCTGGGGAATCTTGGCGGTAACCTTTAGCTCTCCCGCCTGATAAGGCACTGGACTACTTCTCCGACATACATCCGGTGATAGTCTTTCTTCGGATAATTGTCATGGATGGAAGCGTCCAGAAACTGCGAGGGTATGATATCCTGATAGTACACTTTCCGGCATTCGATCACCATTCTAGCCTCTGCGAAATAGACTAAACCGGTTGTGCCGGTCACAGGTGTCAGACCCGCTTTCTCCGCTTTGTTCATATCCCGCCCCGATACCCGGCCACAGAAATTGAGGATCGGGCGAAGCTTCTCCTCGAAAAACGACAGCGTGAAATACTCGGACCGTTCCATAAATTCATAGGTGTAGCGAGTCGGGCGGACAAAAACAAAGCAGACCTTCTTGTTCCACAGTTCGCCCAGCGCCCCCCATGATGCGGTCATGGTGTTGAACGACTCCGGCGTTCCGGCGGTGATGAGCATCCAGTCATCAGCTATGAGCTTGAACGGGTTGTCGGTCATGGCATACAGATCAAGGGGTACAAACTCTGCTTTCATAGAATCTCTCCATCGTATCTCCGATGGTACGGTACATGAACAGTGGCCATTTCGCAATGGCAATGGTCTGCCGTTGGTCCGGCAATTTGAACGTTGACACTGGCATCGCCCGACGCCATCTTGTAAACGAACTGCCGGTCCAGAAGCCGGTGTACTCCGAACGGTGCTTGACCGACACTAACTGCCTATGTGAGGAGCGTTCCCATGCGACTACCTGCGATCATCATAATCGTATGCCTGTTACTCATTGGTTTGATAGGCTGCGGCGGCCAGTCCGAGAAGGTGGTAAGAATAGCGTTGGCCGGACCACTCACCGGCGATGACGCCACCCACGGCCAGGGAATGAAACGGGCCATGGAGATCGCAGTCGAGGACGCCAACGCCGCGAAAGTGCTTGGGGATATCAAGATCGAGCTTGCCGTGTTCGATGATCGCTCCGATCCGAAAGAGGCGGTTACGGTGGCCAATCAGATCATCTCCGACCGAAAGATCATCGGTGTCATCGGGCATTTTAATAGCGGCTGTTCCATCCCGGCCAGCCAGGTGTATGCCCGCCGTGATCTGGTCATGATCACGCCTGCCTCCACCAACCCCAAGCTGACTTTGCAGGGGCTCAAGAATGTCTTTCGGGTCTGCGGCACTGACGATCTACAGGGGATATACGGTGCGAATTATCTGTATGACACATTGAAAGTTCATCGTGTGGCGGTCATCCACGACAAGACCGCTTACGGGCAAGGGTTGGCCGAGGAATTCCAGAAACAGTTTCTGTCCCGTGGCGGCACGATCACCAGTTTCGACGGCATCGACCGGGGGGACAAGGATTTCAAGGCGCTGCTAACGCGGATACGGGCCGACAACCCGGAGATCCTCTATTTCGGCGGCTTGTATGCGGAGGCCGGCCTGATGTCCAAACAGTGCAAGGACGTTGGGCTCATGGTGCCGCTGTTTGGGGGTGACGGTATCCTCACCAACGAATTTGTTCGCATCGCTGGCCCCGTTTCGGAAGGGGACTATTCCTCCATGGTGGGCCTGCCGCCTGAGAAACTCCCCGAAGCTAAGGACTTCCTGGACAAGTATGCGCGCAATTTCCCCGGTCTTGATGTCGAGCCGTTCGATCCCCTCACGTATGAAGCGGCCTCCCTGTTGCTCGATGCGTATGCCAGGGTGAACCAGGACCAGTCTAAGCTGATTTCGCAAATCGCATCGGGCACCTATCACGGGATTCTTGGCGAGACCTCGTTCGATGAACACGGCGACAACCGTCTCAAGCTGGTGAGTATTAACCGCGTGATCAACGGCAGGTTCCAGTTCTACGAACATCCCGCAGCTCTGTAAGCGATGTTCCTTCAGCAACTCATCAACGGCCTGACTCTCGGCAGTATCTACGCCCTGTTTGCCCTCGGCTATACGATGGTGTACGGTGTACTATTGATGATCAACTTCGCCCACAGCGAGATATTCATGGTTGGCGCCTATCTGGGGTTCTGGGTGTTGTCGTTACTCCCCATGCTCATGGCCCCGTCGCTGCCGGTCTATCTGATGGTTATTTTTGTAGTCGCCATGCTCGGGACCGGCGCCCTGGCCGTGGCGGTCGAGCGAAGTGCCTACCGTCCGTTGCGTCACGCCCCTCGTCTGGCGCCCCTCATCAGCGCCATCGGCGTTTCCATATTCCTGCAGAATCTCGTCATGTTGACCGTCGGCGCCGACTCAAAACCGTATCCGGCATTGTTTACCGGCGCGCCCATCGAGTTTGGCGGCATTCGCCTTACGTCCCTCCAGATTCTGATCTTCGGCCTCGCCGTGGTGTTGATGATCCTGCTGCAACTGTTTATCACCCGAACGAGGCTCGGTACCGCCATGCGCGCCGTGGCGCAGAACCATATCGTCTCTCAACTCATGGGCATCAACACCGGCAATATCATCGCGTTGACATTCTTCATCGGCGGCGGGCTGGGGGGAGTGGCCGGAGTGCTGAATGGCCTCTACTATGGAAGCATCAAATACAACATGGGATTCATCCCAGGTATCAAGGCGTTCACGGCGGCGGTACTTGGCGGCATCGGCAATGTCAAGGGAGCGATGGTTGGGGGATTTCTACTCGGTGTTCTTGAAGCGCTCGCCGCCGGCTATATCTCATCGGAATACAAGGACGTGATCGCATTTGTTGTCCTCATCCTGGTACTGTTTTTCCGGCCCACCGGCATATTCGGTGAGGCGGTGACCGAGAAGATATGAACATGCCCCGACGCTCAGTCCTGATCTGCCTTGTTCTGGCAGTCCTCATCGCTCTTCCCATCGTGCTGAACGCCCTCGGAAACTACTACATCATTCATGTTGCGGCGCTGGTGGGGATCTATTGCATCCTCTGCCTGGCGCTGAATATCACCATCGGCTATACGGGTCTGCTGGACCTTGGCTTCATGGCGTTTTACGCCATCGGCGCGTACACTGCGGCGCTCCTGAGTGTTGTGGGAGTATCGTTCTGGATCTCGCTTCCGGCGGCGGTAGTGGCGGGAGGATTCTTTCGATATGTGATCGGTGCACCGGTGCTTCGCCTGCGCGGTGATTACCTGGCGATCGTCACACTGGCGTTCGGCGAGATAGTCCGCCTCATCCTGAACAACTTTGACCTGCTGACGAACGGCCCGAAGGGACTGCCGAGGGTCGGCGAGACAATGACGCCGGTACGGCTGGGTCTCTGGCGGCTCGATAACGATGTTCATTATTTCTACCTGATACTGTTTTTCGTTATCGCGGCGGTCTTTGTCAGCTATCGATTGGAGCACTCGCGGCTGGGGCGGGCGCTGGTGGCGATCCGGGAGGATGAACTGGCTGCGCAGCTCTCCGGTATCAACGTAGCTCGCACCAAGGCTGTCGCATTTGTCCTGAGTGGCATGTTCGGCGCGCTGGCCGGTGCCATCTATGTCCACTGGATCGGGTTTATCACACCCGACATGTTCACGTTCTGGGAGTCGGTCCTCCTGGTGTCCATGATCGTGGTCGGCGGCATGGGAAATATTGCGGGCACGCTCCTCGGCGTGTTGCTGTTGGTGGGAGGGCCGGAACTGCTGCGCTCGACACTGGGCACGCGGTTCGTCGATTATCGCCTGCTGCTGTTCGGGGCAGTGATGATCCTGGTGATCATTTTTCGTCCGCAGGGGTTGTTGCCGTCGCGACGCCGTGCGCTTGAACTGCACCGCACCGATACTGGGTCCTGACCGATGCTTCTGCAAATGCGGAACATTTCAAAGCGGTTTGGCGGCCTGAATGCGCTGTCCGAAGTGAATGCGGAGGTCGATATCGCTGGCGTGCTCGGTCTCATAGGCCCGAACGGTGCCGGCAAATCGACCCTCTTCAATGTCGTCACCGGCGTTTATCCGCCCGATAACGGCGCCGTCCTGTTCCGGAACCAGTCCATTGACGGATATCCGCCCCACCAGATCGTCAAACTGGGGATCGCCCGCACGTTTCAGAATCTCCGCTTGTTCAACAACATGACTGCCCTCGAAAACGTGATGGTGGGCCGGCACTCGTGCACCCATGCCACGCTTCTCGATGCGCTCCTCCGGACCCGTCGGGCGGCTCGCGAGGAGCACGAGATAGTCGACCGCGCGCGAGCTGAGCTTGAATTCGTCGGTCTCCTGCCGATGGGGAATGAACTGGCCAGGAATCTCAGTTACGGCAACCAGCGACGGATCGAAATTGCCCGGGCGTTGGCTTCCGATCCGGCACTGGTGCTCCTCGATGAGCCCACTGCCGGCATGAACCCGCGCGAATGCAACGAACTCATCGAACTGATACAGAAAATTCGCACTCGCAATATCGCCGTGATCATTATCGAGCACCGCATGCACGTGGTGATGTCCATCTCCGAGCGAATAGTTGTGTTGGACTACGGCGAGAAGATCGCCGAGGGAAGACCTGAGGAGGTGCAGCGTGACCCGAAAGTGATCGAGGCGTATCTGGGGACGCAGTGAGCTCGATGGATACAGGCACCCGACTTCTCGAAATCAGCAATGTACATCTGCTCTATGGTCAGATCGCGGCGCTCAAAGGGGTTTCCCTTCACCTCGAGACGGGCGAGATCGTGGCGATCATTGGCGCCAACGGAGCCGGCAAGACCACGCTCATCAACACGATCTCCGGGGTGCTCCATCCCAAGGAAGGCGAGATCCACTTCAGGGGGGAGATGATCAGCGGGCTTCCGGCCCACGCGATCGCCCGGAAACGGATCGTACAAATTCCGGAGGGCCGGAAGGTGTTCGCGAAGCTGACGGTGCTGGAGAATTTGCAGATGGGGGCATTTGTCGTGCGGGACAAAGTCAGGATCCGGGCAGACCTTGAGGCTATGCAGACGCTGTTCCCGGTTCTGGCGGAACGACGCCATCAGCTTGCCGGTACGCTCAGCGGCGGTGAGCAGCAGATGCTGGCGATCGCGCGCGGTCTGATGGCCGGCCCTGAACTGCTCTTGTTCGATGAACCGTCCATGGGGCTGTCTCCCGTGATGGTTGAGAAGGTGTTCGGAGTTATCAATGACATCAACGCGCGCGGCATTTCCATCCTGTTGGTCGAGCAGAACGCGCGCAAATCACTGCAGATCGCCCATCGCGCGTACGTGCTGGAGACCGGTCATATCGTGCTGTCCGACCGGGCGGATCGTCTGCTCGAAAACGACCAGGTTAAGAAAGCGTATTTGGGGGCATAGGGCAGGCCCTGATAGCAAAAGAATGCCCCGGAGGGAACTGCCCTCCGGGGTCTTGTTTCTGACTGAATATCCTCTCGTTATTTCATTAGAATCATCTTCTTGGTGGCGACGAATTCGGACGCTTCGACACGATAGATGTAAACGCCCGAAGCGATATGGGAGCCGTCAAACTCAACCTCGACAGTCCCGGGGCCGCTCGTACCGGAGTATTCCTTCACCACCTGACCGCTGATATTGAACACGGTGATCCGCCACGACGTCGCCCTGGGCAAGTCAAGACTGATAGTGGTTACCGGGTTGAACGGATTCGGATAGTTCTGGTTGAGGGCGAAGTCAGTGGGAAGACCACCTTCAAGTTTGGAAATCCTACCTTCTGGATCCCCCTCGGGCTGCACAACACCGCAGCAGTTGTTGCCTGGCGGGATACACCTTGCCGTTGCTCCTCCATTCACCTTTAGGGCATACTGCGGCTGACCACCGACCGCGTAGGCGTGCTCGTTAGACAAAGTGGCGCCCACTGAATAGTTCATCGGCTTGAACGAACATGTCAGGTTCTTGCCGACGTTAATACGTCCGAAGGCGACATAATCGGTAGACGGGTTCATGCCGGCGAAGCTGGAGTTGGTTGTGAAGCGTACGACATTGCTTCCCGGGTAAGTGACGACGACTCCTGTTGGTGTGCCGGTTACCGAATTGATGCACCAGCCGGCCGTGATGGCCACATCCAGGATAAATGAGTCGAGCAGGAAATTGTTCCTGACCTTCATGTCAAAGTACGTACAGGCGTTCGTGGAGTTGAAGCCAAACGCCTTGAAATCGGCCATCAACACCTCAATCGCATCATCGAACGACCCATAGGTCAGCAGCGATGTGTCGTTAGACCGGAAACAGTGAACATCGGGTACTGCCGTTGCGGCCGGGGCACCCGCAAACGTGGCGATGAAGGCAGGTGTGATAAACCTGTTTGCCCACGTGGGCGTTCCGAACAGAGCGGGCGTCCAGTCCATGCTGAGCGTCAGCAGGTGGGAAGGCGCGTCGCTATACGGCACCGTGTCGACTATGGTGTCCTGCTGGTACAAGCTGTTGTATTGATTGCTCGAGGTTGTGTAGCCGTACTTAAGTCCGTGTGTCTCTGTTGCCGGAACAGCGGAGAATCGCAACGCCTGGGTGTTCGTATTGACATTGAATGTGATGCCGTAGGTCTGGCCGCTTCGCAGCCCGGCCGTGAAGGTGTTGATCATGTTCACATGCCACTGGACGGTGCTGGAAGCATACATGCTCACAGTTCCGCCGCTGTTCAACGTGGCCGCGAAACTGGCGTGATCGTCCAGCACCACACCGCCGTTGCCATAAGTCGGGCCCGGATTCATACTGCATGGGGATGGCTGTACGGCACAGCTATCAGTCCAAAAGGTGATTGGAACAGTTCCGTTGACCTGCGGCGAATCGCACATGACCGTGAACCAGAGGCGGTACAGCGTGTCCCCGTCGAACTGCGGCATCTTGGCGGAGTTTATAGCGAGAAAGTCAAGCGTATCGGCTGCGTAGTATTGCGCGAATACAAATCCGATTTCAGGCCCATGAGGAATGGAATCCAGACGCAGCTTGGTCTGGTCCCACACAAGGAAATGTTCGAACCAGTAGGTCTTAAAATCGGTCGTAGCGGTGACCGGTATCATGACCTTCTGACCAACGCCCCCCACCAGCGTGTCCGTGCCGATGGCATAATGGGCTACATAGTCGTTTACCGATACCCGACCGTCAACGTAATTGCCCGCGACTGGCGCAACGGTCGGAAAGCCGGTAATTGTGAGCACGTTTTCCATGTTCGATTTGAAAAACAGAACGGAGTCGATACTTCCTTCGGCCTGGCATAGCGGCCGGAATTTCAGCGCAACAACGTCTCGGTACGAGCTCGGTACGGTCGCTGTGCCGCCGTACAACTCGAGACGGACCCAGGTGAGCGTATCACCCACGGAGTCGGTCCTGATAACGTCATTGGGGAACCCGGATCCTGTTACCGTATCGGCGTCAAGCAACTGCAGCTTGGTATGGTCGAATTTGATCCTCGCGATGGCATTCGTGAGGGTGACACCGTTGTGGGCGGGATCGGTGTCCTTGAAACTGAAGTGCACCGTGGCCACGGTCTCGTTCGTATCCATGCGGGTGCCGCTGATGAACGCAGACGCCGAATCAATGCGGAAAAAGACATATGGGGACTCCGTGGCCATCGGGTTGGCCTCCGCGATGCCCGCTGTGACCAACATGATTCCCATCAATAGCGCAATGCACATGAGTAACCTGCGCATAACTCCTCCTTTAGAGTTGGTTACGGTTTCGTTGGCGGCGGCAGAGTGTCGAAAAATACTCGAATTATGTTACGCTGAACAGCCTCACCCCCCTTCACACATGGAAGAAGGTTCCGGTTATGTTTATCCCTACTGCTGCGATAGATGATGCGCGGTCGAAGTACCCATATCATACATCGCATGCGAACGCCTGTCAAGTGATTTCATGCGTCCGCACACGCGCGTGGCACCCCGAGACGGACGACGATGGCGTTTAGACGGAGGAGCGCCCTGCTTTGGTATCGGAACGGGCAAGCCGGAAATCGTGAAAACGCGACTTGACATCCTTCGGCCGAAAGGCCTATGATAGATGGTCATGGCGCCAATCATTGCCGGCGCGATACTCGTAAAATATGTCTGACTGACGGTCAGGATCCGAGCATCGGTATGCAAACGCAGCGCACAGTCATCATTCTCCTGGCGATCATCGTCCTCATGGCCATCGAGATCGTCTATTTGGTCCTTCAGAATCGGCAATTGCGCGCAGTGGTTGCCGAAACGACGGCAACGTTCAACACGCTCCAACAGAGCCAGCATGTCCCCGGCCTGACCGGACAGGACCTGCAGGGTAACCCGTTGCGTGTACACTATTCGGCGGATGCTCCCCGGACTATTCTCGTGATGTTCTCTCCCGGATGTTCGGCGTGTAAGGATAATACGACATTCTGGCAGGAACTGTTTGAGCGCTCTGCATCGTCGCGTTTCCGATATCTCGGCATGTGCGTGGGAACGGAGGATGACGCCAGAGCGTACGCCACCGAACATGGTCTGACATTCCCGATCCTTGCTGTCACCGATGAGCGCCTGATAGGCGCATATAATGGGCACGTGCTGCCGCAAACGGCGATCGTCTCCCCCGAAGGAACTATCGTCAAGTCCTGGCCGGGAACACTCGATGAAACGGCGAAGAGTGAGGTTGTTGCAGGGGTGAAGAATCTCCAGTGATCAATGCGCGCCGCCAAGGCGCATAAAACCGTTCGGTGCTTAGACGAAACCGCAACCCGAAAGGAGGTGACATAGAGTGACGAGATTCAAAATCGTGAAAGCGTTGGTGCTGTTGCTCGCGTTCATGGTGCTGTTCCTGGGCGGTTTCAGCATTACCTCCGCCGGCAAGGTGGAGGCGGCCAAGTGCTGTTGGGTGATGGTCTGTACTGTAAACCCGCCGATCGTGTGCTGGGAAGTTTGCAAGCCCTGCCCGAGATTCCCGTAGACCCGGCTCTATTTCAGGAGCCGCGTGAGCAACGCAGGTTAAGAGTGAGCGCACGTCGGTCTGGATCGAGGTGCGCCGTTCATTGCCGTTTCTTCCGATTCGCTACGAAATCCCAGAACACATACTTGCCCAGATTGTCGACTGAAGCGAAATATGCACGCCCCCGGTTCAATTCCGTCAGACGAGCCACAAATTGCTGCAGGTACGGGTCGTCAGTGACCATGAACGTCGTGATGGGGATTTTCTTCTTGCGGCAGGTGACCGCCTCGTCGAGCGTCCGGTTCACGATACGCGGGTCCAAACCCATCGGGTTCCGGTAGATTTGACCGTTCGCGCGGGTGATCATGGAGGGTTTGCCGTCGGTCACCATGAATATCTGCTTGTTGGCGTGTTTTTTGCCCAACAGGATCTGTCGCGCCGTGCGAAGGCCCGCCTGAGTGTTGGTGTGATACGGCCCGGCGCCGATATAGGGGAGATCTTCGATAGCGATCTGGCGGGCATCGTCCCCGAACAACACGATCGACAGATCATCCTTGGGATATTTTGTGAGAATCAACTCCGTGAATGCCATGGCCACCTGTTTGGCCGGCGTGATCCGGTCCTCGCCGTACAGCACCATCGAATGCGATATATCGATCATCAGCACGGTCGCACAGGAACTTGTCTTCTCCGATTCGAACACTTCGAGGTCATTCTCGGTCAGTTCGAGGCCAAGGTCCCCAGTGCGGCTGACGGAATTGAACAGGGAAGATGTGAAATCGATGTTGCGCGGGTTGTCCCCAAAGGCGAATGCTCGCTTTTCGGGAAGCGGCTCTTCGGAGGCGCCCCCCTCGTACGGGAGCGGGTGATCCCCCTTCCCGGAGGACCGCAGGCGGTTGAATATCTGGTCGAACGCGTCTTTGCGGAGTGTCCGTTCTCCTTTGGCCGAAAGCCGCATGCCCGCCTGTGTTTCCCGCACCAAATTGGCGTTTTTCAGCGCTTTGCGAAACTCGTCGAGGTCGTATTTTGAGTCGAGAATCCCCTGCTGCTGCAAACGCTGCATCAGGCGCAAGGTCTCCTCCACATCACCGTTCAGCCGCATCAACAGATACTGATAGATGGCCATCAGGTCGGTGAGGTTCTTGACCCGGGCGAACAACTCATCATCCCATTTCTGGTAGACGAATCTCACCGCGATCCCCCCAGACCTTTCAGCATGTCGGAGAACACGTCGGCATAGCGCACGATGGCATCGACCTCTTCACGGGCGATGATATTATTGTGGTGCAGCCCCTCAAGCACCAGTTCCAAGCGCAGCAGCAACTCACGTTCGTCGGCGATATCGAAATACTGCCGCACGACCTCTTTCAGGCCGGCTACACCCAGCAGCCGTTTGCGGTACTCGGCAAATGGCAACTCATCGGACAACTCCAGCTTCTTGCCGGCTGAAAAATAGTCCGTGATCGCCTCGTACGGATTCTGGGGCGCATGCTCTCCGCGCGGTTTCTCTTTCGTCGGTGTGGGGAAGTGCCGTAGGAACAGTGCGTTGATCGCCTTTCCGATCAGATTCTGGGTCACCAGGATCGCCCCCTCCTGTTCCCCCTCATAGACCAGCTCGATCTTGCCGGTGACCGAGGGAACGATCGCATATAAATCGCACACGCGGGGGAAGAGGTCGTTGTCGCTATTGCGTAGCGCCCGGCGCTCGATGTTGGACAACAGATTCTCATACGCCGAAATCGACACACGCGCCGACACACCAGAACTCTGGTCGACATGCTCGCTGGAGCGCGCCTGAAACGTGACCTCCTCAATGATGTCCTTCACGAATTCGGGGATCCGGACCGGCTTGTCCTTGGCGCTTTGCTCGCAGTCAGTAATGGCGCGGGCATCCTCGATCGAACGCGGGTAATGGGTAATGATCTGCGAATCGATGCGGTCCTTCAGCGGTGTAATGATGTTACCACGGTTGGTGTAGTCTTCCGGATTGGCCGAAAACACCATGACCAGATCGAGCGGCACGCGCAGGGGGAATCCGCGCACTTGGATATCGCTTTCTTCGAGTATGTTCAGAAGCCCCACCTGAATGCGCGGCTGGAGGTCCGGCAACTCATTGATGGCGAAAATACCGCGGTTGGTGCGCGGAATGATCCCCCAATGGATCACCTCTTCGTTGGAAATATCCAACTTCTCCCGCGCGGCCTTGATGGGGTCGATATCGCCGATCAGGTCGGCGATGGACACGTCGGGAGTAGCCAGTTTCTCGTGGTACCGTTCGTTCCGGTGCCGCCATTCGATCGGCAATTTGTCTCCCCATTCGGCCAGAGCGGCTTTGGCGCGAGGGGAGATCGGCTTGAATGGGTCCTCGTTGAGATAGGTGCCGGCAATGACCGGCTGCCACTCGTCCAATAGATTCGTCAACAGACGGAGTATTCGGCTCTTGGCCTGGCCGCGCAGTCCCAGCAGAATGAAGTGATGACGGGACAGGACGGCGTTCTCGATCTGCGGGATGACCGTCTTTTCATAGCCGACGATCCCCGGAAAGGGCCTTTCTCCGGACTTGATCTTGGTCAGAAGATTTTGACGCATCTCCTCTTTGACCGGGCGGCTTTGCCAACCGGATTTCCGCAATTCGCCGAGCGTCCTGGGCAATGTATTCGTCACACCGTCTCCTTTAATGCTATCGCGCGTTATGCCCGTGTCCGGGCCTGTATAGGTAAACAGTGGTGCGGGGCAGTTGGTTCGTAAGATGGATGAGTTTGGCCTACGGCATTGCGAAAATGGGAAAGCAAGGCGACCGCTGCCTGGCCGGGCGACTTACCCGAGCGGCCGGAAATAGTTCCCGCGGGAAGCTTTCGCCACCGACCCGCTCGGCACGGCGAGCACTTCGGCCTTGAACGGATGGCTCCCTTTGATCACGATAATGTCATTGGGACTGACGATGAAGGAGGCTTTCACGCGCCTCCCATTGACCTCGACCAAGCCGTTGTCGGATAGCTCCTTGGCCACGGCACGGCGTCTGACGATGCCGACTGTGGAAAGATAGTCGTCGATCCGCATCAGCCTTCAAGTCGATTATCGATGTAGGTCCGTGTCTTGATCTGCGCCAACCATTTGTCCACCAGTTTGCCGGTCTTGTCCTGGCGGGCGAGCTCCTTGATTCTGTCGAAGTCGGATTCGAGCGTGTAAGTCTTCGACGGCTGGTATTCGAGCAACTTGAGGATGTGCAGGCCATACTGGGACTTCACCGGTCCACGGTATTCGCCGGCGGTCTGCCATCCTGACACCGTCGCCACGAAGTCAGGGGGTAGCTGGCTGATTGCATACCACCCCAGTTCGCCGCCGGTGGCGCGCGTATCGTTGTCATTGGAAAAGGTCTTGGCCAGTTCGCCGAAATCGGCGCCCCCCTGTACAGCTTTCAACAGTGAATCGGCAAGCTGCATTGTGCGAGCCGAGTCGGCCGCCGACGGCGCCACGGCAAGCAGCACATGACGCAGCCGCAACTTGTCGTCCTGTCTCCCTTCGCACTTGATGATGTGATATCCGAATTGGGTCCGGATGACACCGCTGATCTCGCCTGGGTTGAGCGCGAAGGCAGCTCGTGCGAACTCGGGGACAACGTCGTCCTTGCCCACGTAGCCCAGGTCTCCGCCGTTGGCCCCCGCCCCGAGACTGGAGAATTGCGCGGAGATCGACGCAAAGTCCGCCCCCTCGAGAATGCGCTGGCGCAGCTTCTCGGCGGCAAGTTTTACCGAGTCCTCGACGACCGGCGATGCGTGGTACGTCAGTAAGATATGAGCCAGCTTGACACCCTCCGGCTGGTTCGGTATCGAATCCTTGAACTTGTGGTAAAACTCTTCCACCTCGTGGCGGGATACGGACACATCGGCTAGTTTTTTCTGTATCAGCCGCTGTTTGAGCATCTGATTCTCGAGATCACCCCGGTATCGTTTTTTCAAATCACGTAGCGTCAGCCCTTCCTGCGCCAGTGCCGTCAGGAACTCTTCGTTGGAGTTGAACCGTCCGGCCACCCGAGCTACTTGTTCGTCAAGCGCCTGGTCCACTTCTTCCGGTCGTACGCTGATAGAGGTGTCCTTCCTGGCCTCGATCAGAAACAACTGCTCCGAGATCATCTGGTCCAGCACTTCCTTCTGCATGGCCGCGAACTCGGCGTCGTTTTTCGGACGACGACCCGATTGAAATGCCGCCATCTGGACCTGAGTGGTCAGCTCGGACGACAGTATGACTTCGTTCCCTACGACGGCGACGATCTTGTCGATCATCTCTCGCTCCGCATGGGCTGCGCCGGTCGCAGCGAACAGCGCCGCCAGGACAATCAGACAATGTGTCAGCGTGCGGCGCATCAGTTCCTCTGCGCGGTGGTGCTGTCGGCCGAAGCATAGCGAGTTTTGTCGACCGTGCTCCACAGGACATCGTCGTTGACGGCTATAGTCAGGCTGCCCTTTCGGTCCGCCACCCACTGCTGGAACTCCTGCACTTTCTGGTCGCTGCTGAGCTTCTGGATGATGGTTCGCTTGACGCCCAGGTAGTCTTTCAACTCGGCGTTCATCTTGTCGATGACATAAAAGACCGAATAGCGCCCCAGCGTGACGACCGGGCCACCGATCTCACCCACCGGCGTCTTCCAGGCCAGATCGAACACCTCCGGGAACCACTTCCGCTCTATATAGCCCAGGTCGCCGTCACTGCCGCGCTTGGCGGGACGCTCCGTGTATTCGGCAGCCTTCTTCTTGAAATCGTCGAGCGACCGGATCTGCTTGGTCAGTCGCCCCGCCAGGAGTTCATCAGACACCAGGATCTCGTACACGTGCACTTTGGCCGGATTGGTGTACTCGTCCGGGTGCTCGTCGTAGTACTTCCGCACCACGGCATCATCAGGTATGGGCAGGTGCGGGATCGAATCGTTTCGCATCATATCCGCCATCGTCCATTCCTTGAAGAGCTTTATCTTCTTCTTGAACAACTCCTCGTTCTCGATGCCGGTCTGGTTGGCTTCATAGATGAGGATATCGTTCAGTTTTATCTGGAAGACGAATGACGCCAGAGAATCGTACTGGTCGAAATTGGGACGCATGGCCGCCGGGGTCTGCTGTTGGCGGGCGAGTGTCAGGTACTCGTACAGTGTGACCTGCCCGCCCGGCCAGGTGGCCATCACCAGTTCACGTTCGTTCCGGTCAAGCTGGGTATCATCGAAGTCGTTCCTGGGCAGTGTCGCCAGCAACTGGGGCGGATAGAGCTCCTCGCGCTTGTGCATGACATAATCGCAGGTGGTCCGGTCCACCGTCATCGGGTACTTCTTCTTGAGCGCGTCAAGATAATCCGACATCAGCTTCATCCGCTTGCCGCTGACCACCCTGTTGAACAGGTCCTCTTTCATATCGTTGTATGAGGCCCGCATGTCGTTCGGCTGGCGATCCACCAGCTTGATAACATGATAACCGTAGGGTGATTTGACCGGCGGAGAGATCTCTCCGGGCTCCAGTTTGAATACGGCCTGCTCGAACTCGGACAATTGAGGCGGAAATGCGCCCCAGGTAAAATAGCCAAGGTCACCACGGTTCCGCTTGGCCGACGGATCCATCGAATAGTCGTAGGCGAGTTGGTCGAAGTTCTCTCCTGAAGTCAGTTTGGTGATAAGTATTTGCGCCGTGTCCTGCGACTTCACAAGGATCTGCGAGGCGCGGACCTTGTATTCGAGATGATTCCAGAAGTCCTTCATTTCGGCATCACTGACCGGCGACTTCTGCACGATGTTCTTGTCATACAGGACGTCCAGAAGAAACTTGTCCTTGTTGGCCAGCACCACGCGGGCTATCTCCTCGGACTTGTCGAGCCCCTTTTCATATGCAGCCTGAACCAGCATCCGGAGGACCATCAGGGTGTCCAGCAGTTCGCGCTTCTTGTCGAACTCCTCCTGGGCGTTCCGGTACGTGAAATGCATGTTCTCGATGTAATCCTTGAACTCGTTGACGGTGATCTCCTCGTTGCCAACCTGGGCGATCGTCTCGCCGCCATTCTTACTGCAGCCGGTCATAAGACCTGCTGCCAGTCCGAGCGCCAGGAGGGAACTGAACATATATCGTTTGCTCATATCAGACTATGACCTCCACATCATCGTGTCTTGTACCAAGGGTGCATGCCCGGGGTTCCGAAGGGTACCCTGGCGGTAAAGCGGCCCAAGATAACAGCCGTGACCCGGTTTGCCAAGCGGTTTTGGGAGATGAAACGACCAGTGCTATTCGTAGTCGGACTCGAGATATTCCTGAGTGCTGGACTGGCGCACCAGCCGCTGTGAGAGCTTCTTGGTGAACTCAAGCGCCGAGTTCTCGCCATACACCTTGAGCATGTGATTCATGGCGATAACCTCTGAGATCACGGTGATATTCTTCCCCGGCGAGATGGGGACATTGATCTGCGGGATATTCACCCCAAGCAAAGTGGTGTGATAGTCTTCCAGCCCGAGCCGCTCGTACTGGGCGGTCTCCGACCACAGGGTGAGATGGACCTCCACCTCGATCCGCTTCTGCAGACGAATGGCCCTGATGCCGAACAGCTCCTCGACATCGATGATCCCCACGCCCCGAATCTCCATGTGGTGACCGAGCAGCTCCGATCCGGAGCCGATTATGACGTCGGGCGCTACACGCGTGACGCGCACGACATCATCGGCCACAAGGCGGTGGCCGCGCTCAACCAGGTCGAGGGCTACCTCAGATTTGCCGATACCGGATTTCCCGGTATAGAGCAGTCCCACCCCGTAGACATCCACCAGCGTGCCGTGCACGTTGATGGTGGGCGCAAAAGTGTGATCGAGGTAGGCCGAAAGTCGCTGGCTGAGGTCGGCGGTCGTTAACCGGCTGGAGAAAACGGCGGTGTTGAATCTGTCACCGACAGTGATGAAATCGATCGGCGGCGTGATCCCCTTGGAGATGATCACCATCGGCAGGTCCTGCCCGAACATTTTTTCGGCGATCTCGATGAGTCGTTCCCGGGATATTTGGCTCATGTAAGTCATTTCGGTCTCGCCGAGAATCTGTATTCGTTTGTTGGCGAACCGCTCGAAAAATCCCGTCAACGCCAGCCCCGGCCGGTGCAGCTCGGCGTTGTGGACGATCTTCTTCATCCCTTCGCCGTTGCCGGACAGCAGTGTGAGTTCAAGGTCCTGGCTGCGCGCCTGGAAGATCTTATCGACAGTAACGGTGGCCATGAGGTGATAAATATAGCCCGACCGGAAACGGTCGGGCAAGCTTGAAATCGGATTTTCGAGTCACCGCTCGTACGAAACGGCGCCAGAACTTAGACTGAGATGACCGCCGTCAGGGGGTGTTTGACCTGTCCGAGCACCGCACTCGCCGAAAGTCCGCCGCCGAACGCAAACCACACGAACCGCTTGCCCATCGACAGCGCCGCCGCGTTCAAGGCGACCGCAAGTGGGATGGATGCGGAAGTCGTATTGCCGAACTGACCCCCGGCATCGAGGACCGTTCCCTGGAAACCGTTCCGCTTCCACTGTGTGATGATCTCCTGGTTCAAGGTCAGGTTCGCCTCGTGAAGTGTTGCCAGGTCGATATCGCCAAGTGTCCACCCGGCCTTCTTCAGCGCCGCCTGTATCCCCGGGCCGCCGATGAGCGGAACCATCAACTCCCGCACCATGGCGCCGTCCATAGTGAGCCGATTCTGATACTCACGGATCTCCCGCTCCGTCTGGATCGGTCGGCTGGAGCCGCCGGCCGGTGTGATGATCACGTCGCCGTCCTTGCCGCTGGCCCAGCTCCAGAACTGCTTGGGCGAAAACCAGTCCTCCTCGGGCGGTACGGCAATGCACCAGGTGGCGGTGCCGGCATCGCCCAAAACGCAGGCGAACGCGCGGTCGCGCCAGTTGATCGTCGTGCTCATTTTGTCCGCGCCGATGACCAGCACGTTTTTCGCCATGCCCGATGAGATCAGCATGTAGGCATGGTGCAGACTGGTGACCCAGGTGCTGCAGGCGAGCGAACAATCAATACAATGAAACTCGCGCGGAGACTCGCCGATATGGGTGGGGATGCCGAGGCGATCCTGAAGGATAGCCGCATCCGGCGGGCTGTTCAAGTATGATGGTGTGACCGTGCCAAAGACGATACCATCGATCTCGGCCGGTCGAAGTCCTGTTTCGGCCAGAAGCGCCAGTGCCGCTCGGGCGGCCAGATCGATCGTCCCCTCGGCATCAGCGGCGAAACGCCGCTCCGAAAAGCCGATAAACCGCCGGATCCACCGATCGCTGGTTTCGAACTGTTTCTTCTGTTTGCGGTCGAGCACCTCGTGGCCGTTGCGGCGCTGTTCGGCCGCGATACTCATGCGCTCTTTGCGAAGGCGCGCGGCGATACGATCGTTCGAAATGCGGTGGCGTGGCGCGTACGCGCTGATGCCGCCGATCCGCATGCCAAATCTCTGATAACTGCTCATGCCATCTTTCCGTCCGGCGGTCGGCCGATACCGATACCGTTATACCTCATCCATGTACCATACGATGCAGCCCGGTCAGTCAATGGCGACCGGAGGCGCTGTTGCCGCAACGAGAGCGCGCGGGCGCTCTCGTTGCGATGGATTTGCGCTCAAGCAGCAATTCTCCGGTCAACTACCGAAGCGCTGCCTGAGTTTGATACGAACTACCAGCGATTCGGCCGGCGGTTGTTCATCAGTTTGCTGCCGCGCGGTTGGGCCTCGCTCACCTTGAGCGTACGGCCGTCAAGATCCTGGCCGTTCAGGCCGGCGATGGCCGCCTGTCCCTGTTCTTTCTTCGGCATCTCGACGAAGCCAAAGCCGCGGGGCTGACCGGTCTCACGGTCGGTGATGATGGCGACCGACGATACCTCGCCGAACCCCTCGAACGCCGCACGCAGTCCCTGCTCGGTCGTTCCGTGTGACAGGTTGCCGACATAGATGTTCATAAGAACCTTTCGTGTTTGTTCATTCCTGCCACGCCCTTGCCGTGTGTGACACCAGGTCGAACGGAATAAACGGTTATTTCCGGGCTTGTGCCCTGAGCCGACTGTGAAGATTTTTGGCAAGGGTTAACTTCGTGAGCTACGACTTGCTAAAAGATCAACGGGCGGCCGTATGTCTTGGTGCCAAGAATAGCATTGCTGCCGGGGCAAGTCAATAATTTTCTGGGAGCACGGAATGTACCGGGTACCCCACCGGCGTCGTCCTGAGCGTAGACGAAGGATTGCGGTGGGTTCGATGGCTTCCCGGCCGGTGGCCCACCCGCTTGCGGGTGGAATCCGATGTGATTACTTTAGCATCCTCCACAGATACGCGTACTCAAGCGCAATCACCCGCGCCCGCTGTTTGTTGTCCGCGCCGCTGGCGTGACCGCCGCTCAACTCCTCATAGAAAAATGTCTTGTACCCCATCTGCTCCATCCTGGCTGCCATCTTCCGGGCATGCCCTGGATGCACGCGATCGTCGGCGGTCGAGGTCCAGAAGAACACTTCAGGATACTTCACCCCGCTCTTGAGATTCTGATATGGCGAATACTTCTCGATGTACGCTCGCTGCTCCGCAATCTCCGGATCACCATACTCACCGATCCACGAGGAGCCTGCCCCCATCTTAGTGTAGCGCAGCATATCCAGAAGCGGTATCTGGCAGACCACCGCCTTGAACAGATCGGGCCTCTGCACAAAACAGGTACCGACCAGCAGCCCGCCATTGCTCCCACCCATAATGCCAAGATGGGCCGGCGAGGTTACACCACGACGAATGAGATCCTCGGCAACGGAAATGAAATCATCGAATGCCTTCTGTCGATTCTCCTTGAGGGCGGACTTATGCCATCGGGGACCGAATTCACCACCGCCCCGAATATTGGCCAGAACATATACTCCGCCGTTGCTCAGCCAGACCTTGCCGATGGTACGGGAATAGGACGGCAGCTCTGACGCACGAAATCCGCCGTATCCATACAATAAAGTGGGGTTATTTCCGTCAAGTTTCAGGTCTTTCCGCGAGACCATGAAGTATGGAATGGCAGTGCCGTCAGTGCTGGTCGCAGAGAATTGCTCGACCTTCAGATTGTCGCTTGAGAATCCTGCCGGAAGCGACTTTATCTCCCTGGGCGCAGCCGTGGGATCATCTAATAAATACAGCTTCGTTGGCGTGAGGAAATCGTCATAGGAAATCATCATGGTGTTGGAAAAACTGTTGGCGGATTTGATAGAGATCTGGCCCAGATCGGGGAGATTTATACTACCGTGCCCCCACGTGTCCTCGTCTGCCGACTCTTCAGGCCAATAGTAGAGTGCCTTGGCTCGGACGTTCTCCAGCACCGTTAGCAGAACAAAATCCTTGATGGCAGTAACACTTTGCAGCACGGTCTTGTCATCCGGCGTGAAAATGACATTCAGTTTGGACTTGAGATCAGGCGATTTCAGATCGGCGGTGCGCATTGCCACAAGTGACCCTTCCGGAATCCCCAGCCATTCGGAGTTGAGACGAACCAGCAAATGCCCCTTGAACGGGAAGACATAGGAGTCTCTCGGGAACGGCAGTTCGAACTTCAGTCCGCTCGAATCAACCAGCCAGTCTATCGAGTCCCAGAAATCGAGCGACTTGCTGAGCATCAGTGTATTCCCCTCCGGGCGAAATGACACAGAGGCACTGACCGATACATCGGTGCTGTCGCCTTCGATGATCGTGGTCGCTGCCGATAAAGGCGTTCCCCGATCCCACTTCTTGATGATCCGCGGGTATCCCGACAATGTCATGGAACCGGGCCCAAAATCGGTACCGACAAGGAGCGTGTTGGCATCATACCAGGTGACATCGCTCTTGGCTTCCGGCATATAGAAGCCGTCTTTGACAAACGCTTTTGTTTTGAAATCAAACTCGCGGTACTCCGCCGCGTCGCGGCCACCGATCGACAGCGCGATCATGCTCCGGATCCTCCCGGGCGGAAGATTGGCCGCACCGGCATAGACATAATTCTTCCCTTCATCAGCGCTCAGCTTGTCGATATCGAGCACCGCTTCCCACTGAGGATCTTTCTTGAGATATTCTGCAAGCGGGGTTCGCCGGATGATCCCTTTGACGTGTGTTTCATCCTGCCAGAAATTGTACACCTGCCCCTCGTCCAGAGTCCCGTACGGGATCCGGTCCTTGGCATTGAGAATGGTCAGGATCTCATCTTGGAATTTCACGAAATTGGGATCGTTTTCAAACGCCTTCAAGGTCAGTTCATCTTGAGCCTTCACCCAGTTCAGGGCGGTGCTGTCCTGAGCATTCTCGAGCCAGATGAATGGGTCGTCGTCGGCCCCGTTGGCTGTCTGTACGTAGATTGGATTGATGATAACGGCGACAGTTATCGCCAGTGCCAAAAGCAGTGCGGCTCTGATTCTCATACTACCTCCGAGGGGGTAAAGCATCTATTGCTACCGTAAATGTCTATCGTCAGAAGAGAAGCCGCAAGTGGATATTTGGAGGTCAGGAGGCCGATGTTGCCGCTGGTTAAGGACCCTTTCGGTTGATAATGCTTCTGCTTGTTGGTGCCTTCGACTGAAGATGCATTCGGTTGATGTTTCCTTGGGCTGCCGTAGGGCGGAACCGCTTCTGGTTCCGCCACTCATCTACCGGGTGTCGGGTTTCATGCTGAGGATACAATGCCACTCCGGTCTGCCCTCGTGGTGAATGTGGTAGCTAATTTAGCATGACTCTCTGACATTGAACGCATGAAACAGTGTCCTAAGAGGCTTGTGGTACGGCATGCGTTGAT
The DNA here is from genome assembly GCA_040753875.1 of Candidatus Zixiibacteriota bacterium. NCBI lineage: Bacteria > Pseudomonadati > Candidatus Zixiibacteriota > Candidatus Zixiibacteriota bacterium. The sequence goes on from JBFMDV010000038.1 coordinate 50,276, forward strand.
ATGCGCGTACCAGCCATAACGGAATTCATCACCCTTCGGGTGTTCTACGGGTTCCAAGCCCCCAGCCACATTTGAGTGGGAGTAGGGGGCGCTCTCGAATTCCAAGCACTCCCCACTGACAGAAACTGTCAGTGAACCCTATATTCTGGTTGTTGCAGAATAAATTGCGGCGAAAGAGACGGCGTCGACAATCTCTTCGCACTGACAGATTCTGTCAGTAACTGACAACTCCTGCCTGCAAGCCTGATCAGCGGCAAAAGTGTTGCATGGACAACAAAATCTCACTTTTCTTCTTGACACGCGGGGGGGGGGTATTCGTTATAATTGAAACAAGACGAGGGAAGCACCTCGGGAGGTTTAATGGACATGAGAGTGAAAGAACTGAGCGCGGTGTGTGTTCTGCTGTGTAGTGCATTCGGGCTATTCCTGTCGATGTGCACCGACCACGGGACTGATCCAAAACCAGAGGGGCCGAAGGACTATGCGGTGTTCTTTGGTGACTATACTGTACCGCCATATGAGCTTTACCGGTATCACGTCGTTTCTGGTAAGCTGGATTCGACCACTAGTCAGCCACAGTCGCTGATTTCGCCGACTGCAGTTTCTGCAGATGGAAAGCGCCTTTACTGGTATGACGGAACAGTGATGGATGCTGAGACATTCGATGTATTGACACCATTGCCACATCGTGGTTATGTGGCTCCATCCCCGGACAACCAGCTACTCGCCGTGTGTGACACTGACCTTTTCATCCTCCGCACTTCGGATTTCTCGGTGGTCTATCATGACACGGATGCTGTCGCGAGCGGAACCTTCAGCGGCAACAGCAAGAGATTCTATGGCAAGAAGGCCGCAGTAGGTGATTGCTACCCTATGTACAAGCTCGATCTGGAACAAGCGAATCAAGTGACCTACTCGTGCATTAAGGGTGGAATGGGTCTCGAACCATTGGTTATTTCGCCGGACGAGACTAAGCTGTATTTGTATCGCAAGTATGCCACGTTCCTTTGTTCCTTTGACGTCTACGATTTGACTCTGGATTCGACTACGTTTAGTGAGCCATTGATTCCGGGCGGCGGAACGCTGGCGCAAACACCGGACGGCAAAGATGTGTATTTCACAAACCCCGGTGATCTCATCTCGGGTCCCCCGCCCCCATACTCGCTGGCGGTCTATCATGTGGAGACAATGAAGATCGATACCGTCATGGACTGGGGTTTGGTGTGCTGGTCAGACAGCAGCCAGTTCTTGGGGTACAAACACATCGTTATCACGGCCGATGGCCGATGGCTTATGGGCACTACCATGGCTGACGGGACCATTATTCGCAGAAATCTGCAGGACAGTGGGACAACAACGCGATGTGTGTTCGGGGCATGGCTCAAGTTCCCCAGGACTCAGAACGGACTGTAATTTTCGATGGAGGATTTTAATGAAGAAGCATGGCGAGATCGTTACAATGGTCGCAGTTCTGATCATCTGTATGGTCGGTTCACTGCATGCACAATTCTATTACGGCAAGTATGGGCCAGTGTCCATTACGGAGGACTCCAATCGGATTATCCTCAAATTTGAGATCACCGCCGGACAGGATAACCGCACGGAACTCTTGGCACAGTTAGCAGGAGTGCTGCAACTAGTGCTATAGCAACTATTAGTTGCCAATAATATTTAACAAGTGCATATTGATTCCTCAAGGAGGAATTGATATGGCACGTCCGGTGCGGATTAGATTGCGTCGGCTGCAGAAGGCAGAGCGACGGTTGTTACAGGGTAAATTGAGGG
>JBFMDV010000039.1 GCA_040753875.1 Candidatus Zixiibacteriota bacterium
GTGCCGACAGCCAGGTTAAGATCATAGGCAGCACGTAGTGCCGGGCCTGAATAGGTGCTTGAGTTCCAGTACGCAGGCAAGAGGAACAAAAAAGGAACTTGACGTCGGCCTTTACATAGGTGCTTCGGCGAAGCGCCTCGCAGTGACGGAGGAGAGCGTGGTGCGGCGGAGCCACACGGTCTTGCTAAGAAGACCAAAATAGCTATCTTAGAAGTAACTGGGCTAACTCCAAATGAGAATGCAGAGGAGGCAGGTGTGACTTCAGCCAAACCCTGGTACCAGACGTTCTTCCACGATTTTCGGCCCCTGTTTGGGATTCTCCCCCAAAAACGAACCCATGAGCATATTCGCTTCATCATCAAGAAGCTCGGACTCAGAAAAGGGAGCAGGTTTCTGGATTGTCCCTGCGGAATCGGGCGGATAGCGCTGCCGCTCGCCGCTAAAGGGATTCGGGTCACCGGTGTCGATCTCTCCCAAGAATATCTCGATGAACTCGCGGCGACTGCAAAGAAACGGCGGCTGAAGATCGAACTCGAGCGTGCGGACATGCGGCGGGTGACGTTCGACCGTCGGTTTGACGCCGCCGCCAACCTGTGGACCTCGTTCGGGTATTTTGAAAACGATGCCGAGGAAATGAAAACCATTCGCGCCATGTACCGGGCACTCAAGCCGGGAGGGAAATTCCTGCTGCATGTCATCAACCGCGATTACATCATCGCCCACTACACACCGAGCGATGTGATCGAATGCGGCGACGTTTTTTCGTTTGAAGAGCGGAAGTTTGACTACGCGACCTCAGTCAACAAAGGGGTCTGGAGGTTTTTGAAGGATGGAAAACTCTCCAGCCATAACATCGGCATCCGCATGTACTCGTATCACGAACTGATCGCGATGTTCCGCAAGGCCGGGTTTGTCGATATCGAAGGGTTTGGTGGCACTAAGGACGAGCCGATCTCACGCGACAGCAGCATGATGTTTGTCGTTGGGACACGGCCAGAGTAAATCGGCAGACGAGGACGTCTGCCGTGCACGCCACATAGACTAAGTGATGGTGAATCGGCGACAGACGGGGAGATGCTGTCTCAAATGCGATACGGCGTCAGGTCACAACCCCGACTTCGTCGGGGTCAGGACCTAACGCAACCTCACTGACTTGTGGGACAGCCTCAAAAGTCGGACGTGCACGTGATGGGGACAAAGCTGACATCAAGGAGGTAACTGTGCCCGAGGCCATATTCATATTCTATGTCGCCGACCAGAAGCGAAGTGCGGAGTTTTACCAATCAGTTCTGACACTGAAGCCGACCCTTGACGTTCCCGGCATGACCGAGTTCACCCTTGCTGACAACGTCAAGCTCGGCCTGATGCCGCAGGCCGGCATCAAGCGTCTCCTGGGAGAAGCGCTGCCGGATCCGGCTTTGGCGTCGGGAGTACCGCGCGCCGAACTGTATTTGATAGTCAAGGACGCTGCATCGTTCCATAAGCGGGCTTTGGAATCGGGCGGTGAGGAACTCAGCAGTCTGCAACTTCGCGACTGGGGAGACTGGGCAGCGTATTCGCTTGACCCCGACGGGCACGTGCTGGCTTTCGCCGAACTGCGCGCGTGACACTGAGACCTCTCTACCCGATTGTCATAAACACCGAGCAAAACCGGAATCTTGAAGAAGCCGCATGGGTATGGAATTAGTTCCATACATGCTCTTCTCAGGCCAACAATTCTCGGCTGTTTCACCGTACCTATCTCGTTACGTTGCAATAAGATAAACCGACCGGCGAGCCGGTTGCTTTTTCTATCGATTAGTAGAAGGGAACTGATCGTCGAAGGGAAACGCCATGTCACGTAACGTCTTTGTCGGAATAGTCGCCCTGCTCGCCCTGGCCTTGCCGGCAGCTTTGATGGCTACGGATTGCCCGGCCTCGACGCTGGCATCGTCAGATACCAGTCTGCTGGTGCCGGAATCACTCTGCGAGTATTACCGCAGTGGGAATCTTCCCGAAAAACTTGCTTACAGTATTGACCTGTGGCACGACGCCATCCTCAAGTCGGATGACAAGCGGGCGGAGGAGTGCGAAACGAGAATGCAGACCCTTCTGGCCGTTGATATCGCCGCGGACCAGCAACTTCTGGGGATATCCACTCCCCAGCGGGCGGTCTCGGCGCGAGAATTAGCGGACCACAGTACCGACTCACTTGGCTGGATCAGCCTTGATATGGAGACGTTCAACCAGACATACGATATAGTTTACGCTAAGCAGCGGCTGTATGAAAATATCAAACAGAGCGATTCGTTTTCGAACCGGTATCGACTGTTATGGGATTATATCGAACTGACGCGGCGGGAGCTGGGATTGCCCCGGCTCCGGCTGGCGCTCGGCGAACGGGCGACAACCAGGGAGGTCAGGGCGGGGAACCTCTTGCCCAACTGAAAGCTCCTCTCTCCTTCTCGTGTGTGTGTGAGCCCTTCGCGATACGCCGTCACCGTACCCTCCTCGGTGGCGGCGTTGTTATTTCAGGCCGTGCCGTCAGGTCGTACGCTCGATGGCCTCGCGAAGGAGTTGATGCAACATTAATACTCAGCTATGGACATTCAACCAAATGGCCTCCAAAGAACAGGTAGTCTATCACAAGCTGCATGTCCGATATATCTACTTCCCCGGATCGGTCAGCATCGCTCTCTGCTAAACAGCATGACACTTCACCGCCAAAGAATAGAAAATCGATAATCGCCGTCATGTCCGACAGATCCACGATATCGGCCAGGTCGCCATCGGCGTTGCCTGTGTAAACCGAACAGCAACAAACGTCGCCAGTACCGCTCCTGTCACAATCCTCCTGCCCCGGATTCCAGACGGACACGCAATTGTCACAAATATCTCCAATGCCATCTCCATCAGCATCCGGCGTTGTCGTGGTGCAGGGTGCCACGTAGATCAGATTCTGCTTTACTGTGTCATCTGACCCACAAGCGTTCGCGGCAGTTAGACCAATCGTGTACATTCCGGCATAAAAAGCCCTTACCGGTTCCTGCAAAGTGGAATGCGTTCCATCCCCAAAATCCCACTGCCAACTCATGGGCTCGTTGGTGGACCAGTCATGGAAGTGATACAGAGGCGGATAACTGGAGCCATACAGGTTGTGGGTGAAATTGGCCTGCGGCACCGGACACGTGACAGCAAACCGGTGCGAGATAAACTCATCGTAGTTGAGTGCTATATCGAGATTAATGTCCTTTTCGTTATAGCCTGTTATCCCCGTCGTGTTTCCACCATCGCTTCCTCCGTGGCCTGCATCAACGCACAGCATGATAGCGCTGGAATCAGAGGTCAGCGCTATGCAAATCCCAATGGCCATAATCAAGAAGGTGAGATCAGGCAGCTTGTGAGATCGACCTTTCATAACTGCCTCCTCACCGCGAGATAGAGCACACCACGCGCAACAAACGAAATTCTCCTCCCATCCGGAGAAAATGCCGGTTCAAAGGGCGCTGATGTTGTCAATGTTGTGTCCAATAGAGAGAGTTGAAAGGTCAGATAATTGAATATGCCAAGCCGATCGAGCGCGTAATCGTGACCATTATCGCAAGTGAGCCGGAATATGACCTCAGGGCCCACAGGACTGAATGACTCCGACCCGAATCCGCAACCTTGCGTACCCGGTGGAAACGGTTTGAGTTGACTCAACGTGTCCAGTACGATGAGTCTGTCATCCGCCAGTCGGACTATAGTGCCTCCAAACATGATGTGCGAACGGTCGGGGCTGAGACGCAAGGGCAATGTGAGATACGGCTTATACGGCTTGTGCGATATCATTGAGGAATCGGAAGCATCCAGCGCCGCCAAATAAAGGCCATCCTTCCCTGTTCTGAGTTCGTGCACTTGGCCGAGTTGCATCTTACTGTTCGGCGGCCAGAGTATAGCATTCTGCGCACCACTGTTTACACGATAGTAATAGGCAACCCCTTCCACGGACTTCATCGGTCCCCTGAACGTGCGTTGCGCCTCGGACGATTTCTGTTGCTTGCTGTATCGATACTGCTCCACTACTCGCATCTCCCCTGACGTGACGTTGATCGCGGTTAGGCGATGGCTCACTGTATCCCCATTCCCATAGTCTCTCAGATAAACAAGTAACTCATCCTCTGAGGACCAGACTAAACCTCGGGGGAGCAGATTGACTTTGGCAACGCTCCGAGAGCGCCCAAGAGTATCGCAAATGGTAAGTTGGCCCCCACTGAAGAACACGATCTTCGTCCCACTGGGCGACCAGAATTCTCCGTCCCACATCCCACCGTCAACTGGTGCCACTGGCATCACCTGTTCGATCGTGCCCTCACCGGCTCTGTTCCCCCCAGCAAGTGCCATGACCAAAAGCAACATGAGAATCTGTTTTGCCATCTTTCTACCCCCTTATCAATTCTTCGCGCTGATGCAACCTTGCGCTGTGCATCTCGACGATGCAATCCCCAATTGCGAACCAGCACCCGTCTCCTCGTCGATTGATGTCCCTCTCAAGATGTTGCTGCTTACATAATGTACCATAGTCTCAAATGTTCATTTTCTCGGCTTCTGAATCCTCCTTTATGACTTATACACCAGCAAGGCCCGCATTCCGAGATTATCGTTAATAGACAACTCGCTCCAAATCAGGTATCATTTCTGCTACTGCTGTACCTCCCGACGTCTATCCCTCGTCTTGTCTATATGATGACGAATGCCCTCTCCTCATGTCAACAGGTAAGAACAGGACTTGTATATCCATTGTACGATTCAACCGACTCCGCCCTCCGATGACCGGATCGCACGGCGAGCCTTCGACTTCATTCAGCCTGCGGCTGTGCGCCACCCATCGGTCGGTGAGTTTGCTTCGGCGAAGCGCCCCGCAATGACTCACAATCGATATTGTCGTTTGAGTTGTCTACGCGATTTGTTTTTTGAACTTGCTCAGGAATTCTATCTTGGGAGTGACGCCCAGGACCGGCAGGCCGATGAACTGCTCGAGGTCTTCGACCTTCTTAAACGAAGAATCCAACAGCTCCATCACTACCGCCGCGGCACAACCGATCACGAGGCCGAGCACAATACCAATAAAGATGATCTTCACGCGGTCCGGCTTGAACGGTATCATCGGCAGCTTGGCCGGTTCGACGACACGATATTTGGAGGACGACATGTCCTGAAGCAGCGCCTGCGAAATGGTAGTTCCCTCCTGCTGTTTTTTGAATTTGTCACGCAAGTCGGTGGCTGATTGAATCTCGCGGTCGAGCCGGTCGATGGTCGCCTGATATTCCGGCAGACGGTTCACCTGGTCCTTGATCTGGTCCAGGGTCGATTTGAGGAATTCTCTCTTGGCAGTGAAGTAGTCCAGGCTGGCTCGCGTGGTGAACAGCTCCGTGAGCAAAGCGCGGGTCGATTCGCTGACGTTTTCGTACTGAGCCGTCACGAGCCGCTTGTTTTCAATCTCAATCCCACCCAGCAGTGAGTTTTGGCGAAGGCGATTGTTGAGAATCTGGGGGTCACGCCAGGTGTACTTGGTCATCAGTTCGGAAACGGAACGCAGAAGTTCTTTCAGGTCGGCTTTGGCGCGGCGGTTATCCTCGGAGTCCTTCAATGTCAGACTGGCTGCCGAAAGTCCTTCGGTGCCGTTGAGACGGGAAAGCAGACTCCTTTCCCGCGTTTGCTGGTCATTGAGATCCGACTGTGTCTGGTCGATCTCTCCCTGTATCTGGGTGCGGTTGCTGTCGGACGTAATGGCACCGTCGAGCTGGTTCCGGAGGTAATTCCGCTCGAATTCGGTCTTTTCGTCGATCTTGTCTTCGAGCAGCTTTTCATATTTCTGAAGCTGTACATCGGAGAAATCCTGCGACGAGCGAATTGACGATAGCTCCTGTTTGAGTTTCTCGGAGATGAAAATATCGCTGAGTGCATTGGCCATGTCGCGGGCCTGGGCCGGACTGGTGGACTCGGCCGTGATCTGGATCTGGTCGCCGCCCGCATAGGTCACGTTGATCTTCTGTTGCAGTTGCCCCTGGAGCAGAAGCAGTCGAGCCTGGTCCAGGGTCATGCCGGTGGCCTGGTTGACCGCTTTTTGCGCCCGACGACTCAACTCGGGATCCTGATCCAGCTTGAGCCGGGTCGCCATCTGGGAGATATACCACGATGAGGTCAACTCGTTGTAGTAGCCACGAAGTTCTTCGCGCCGCTGCTCCGAGGTCTGCTGCGCGCGGCCGATCCCGAGAAGGCCCTGCAACTCAGTCGAGAGTTTGACATCCTTGTTGAGTTGGACAATGCTGAACGCCTGGTATTCCGGCGTAATGAAAAAGGAGCCGCCGATGATGATGGCGCTGACAATGACCCACGGCAGAAGAATCAGCCATTTCCGCTTCCGCAGGATCGGCATGAGGTCCCGCAGGTCGTTGATTTTCAGATTTCCGTTAATGGTCGGCACTCCTTGTCAGCGGATAAATCAGTCGGGGCGGCAACATTCTCAAATCACCACCCGGAATTAAGTTATTGTCTCGCTACCGCCGGCACAAGCCTTAAATCGGTTGGCCGCCACAGGTTATACTCCAGATATCGGAAATGGGATGGACGAACCTTATCCTTGCGGACTTTAGGCTGCGGGTGTGTTTGATCACCTTTGGAAGGTCGCTGATATAATCGTCGTTCTATTGTACTGGAATTAAAGAAACAATTGGGCGGTTTTGGTCGTTAAAAATCGTGCTTGCGATGTCGATAATGCGTACTATATTGTAGCAGAGTAGGTTATGCAGATTGTACGAGGTGGCTCTATGGATTTGAAAGAACTGACGGAAAAAGGGCAGGAGATTTACAACCGTCGGTATAAGGCGGAGTTGGAAAAGTCTCATTACGGGGAATATGTCGCTATTGATGTCGCGACCGAAGAGTTCTATCTTGGAGCATCACCAGAACAGGCCGCTACAAATGCGGCGAAGGCCAATCCCGGTGGATTTGTTCATCTGATTCGTATTGGTTATAGTGGCGTCTATAGGATGGGGAGTTTGCTTTCTAATGCGAATTACTCGATCTTTTGAAGGACAGAAGATTCCGACATTTCCGATTACTCTGAGGGGGCCCCTTTCCAATACTTTCGGCGAGCACGAATATGAAGCAGGCATCGATACCGGATTTACTGGTTTCATGTTCCTTCCATTTCTGGAAGCCTTGAAGCCTGGTCTAATTCTTCGAGGCGCAATGCCCCTCACTCTTGCCGATGGAAAACCGCAAACATTCTTATACTGTCTCGGCGAGGTCCTTATCGAATCAAAATCCGATCTTGGTATTGTCCTCATTTCGCCATCAGATGATGTCTTGATTGGCATGGAATTTCTAACTCAGTTTGGTCTAAAACTCATTGTCGATCCCATCTCAAAGTCGGCAACATTGACTGACGAAGAAATTCTATTGCAAGCGGCCCAACTCCCCGAAGTTTCAAGCTGACCCACAACCGGCCTCTGTGTTCACTCACGGATGAAAAAGGACCCGCTGCCAGACGGTGCCGGTAGCGGGTCGCATTCAAACTCGAAAGGGGAGCTTGCCGCTATCTCAGGACTATCAGCTGCCCCTTGATATCGGAATTCTCGATATACCACAGGTAGACACCGGAGGAAACCGTATGGCCGGATTCATTCATGCCGTCCCAGACGATATCCTCGCCGGTGTTGTTGGTCCAGCGTTTGACCACTTCGCCGGAAATACTGATCATGATCAGGTTGGAGCCAGACGGTATACCGGTGAATACCACCGTCCCCCCCTGATCCATCTTGAAAGGATTCGGGTACGCGTGGGTCTGCGGATAGACCGTGAAGGCGTAGACTTTTGAGAAGAAGAGGCTGTCCACGCTCGCCTGCCAGTAGTACGTGCGGTTGGGCTCCAGCGGGAATGGTATTTTCCAACTGGTGACGGTGCCCTCTTCCTCCGGTACTGCCGGCGAAGAGACAACGATACTGATCATGTTGGTGTCTTCCGCCACCGCAAAGTAGTAGAAGCGGTCTGCCGTGGTCTTGGCGGCAGTGCTGCTTCCGGCGGGGAGGGAATCCGGCAGATTCTCGATGCGGAGAATCGGCTGCGAGACGTTGAACGCCGACGGTGATGATGTCGTGAGTCCTGTAGTATCGGTCGGCGGCGTGAACTGTTCCGTGCCGTATATCTGGACCTCGGTCAGCGCCAGGCGAGCCGGATGGTCCGCCGACCCAAGGTTCGGCGGCTGGTAGATTCTCAGCCTGGTGGTGCGAAGCGTATCGGGGAAACCGTTAATGCTGGCGTGATCGATCTCCGGACTGATCACCACAGCCGCATCAAAATAACCTACGCCGTTCCAAGCCTGTATGCTGTACTGCTGTGAAGTCAGCCAGGTCTCGCCCAACGTGTCGCAGGCCCAGTAGATGATCACTTCCGATACGAGCGAGTCGCTTCCAAGGTCAATTTCAACCCACTGCGGCTGGTTGCGGTTGTCATCGGATACCCAGACTTCGGTCGTCGCGCCGCACGTGTCGATCACATCGTCGGTCAGTACGACCGGTGTGGTGCTGGAGCCGTCGATTCGCGAGGCGACCGGTTTGCCGGCCGCCAGATTCGGCTGATTCTTGGGCGCGGTCGTGAATGTCTGATCCTCGCCGTATGCGCGCGTTCCAGAAGGTTCGGCGCTAACCACACGATACGTGTACGTGGTCTTGGGACTCAGACGCTGCAGATAGACCGAATGTCCAACAGCATAGGATTTATCCTCTGGAGTGGATTTCTTGTAACGTCCCCGGGCGCCGTACTGCACCTGCGACGTGGCGGCGACCGATGTCGTCCACATGACAAGGGCCGAACTATCCGTCACGAACCAGACCTCCTCACCGCTGATGGCCACTTCGCCTCCGGTGGCAAGACTGGTCACGAATGAGGAATCGCTGCTCTGCTGGACGCCGTTGCCGGGGTCGCACAGGAGACGGAAATGATATGTGGTAGCGGCACTCAGGCCCGTAATCACCACCGTGTGATTGAGGACCTTGTTGGCATCGCGGGTGGTCGCAAACCCGTATTGCGTGGTCGGGCCGTATTCCACCTGCGACGTGGCCAGCAGACTGGTGGTCCAACTCAGCGAGGCCGAGCTCGATGATATATCCGTCACTGTGACGTTCGAGTAGACCAATACCGGCATCAGCGGGATGGTATCATAGATAGGGGCTGAAAGCTGGCTTCCGTTTTTGACCCAGCCCCCGATGATAATGGTGTCCGGCTCGTTGATGAGTCGGCTGAAGAAGAACGACTGGCTGTTGCCGGCGATATACAGGCGGGCCCATCGATCCGGGGAGTTCACGGTCGGAAGAGCCGATGTGAAACTGATGGCGATAATCACCGAATCGGGCCAGCTCTCCTGCCCGGTTCGATACACAATTCTCAGGCTGTCGTTTTCGCCGGCGTAGTCATATTGAACCGAGTCGATGACAACAAACACGAGCGGCTGAGGAGCCGGCAGTGCATACGTAAGGGTATCGTACAAAGCCGGCGACCAACTGCCTCCCTCGCGCACCCATGCCGCCAGAATCAACGTCGCCGATTCGACTATGGAACGACTGATTATAACGGTGTCAGTGGCGGATGCTGAGAACACGCGACTGAACCGGTCGGACGAACTGAGTGTCGGCTGGGAGCCATCGGTGGTCAACGCGAAGACGACCGAATCCGGCCAGGTCTGCGCCCCTGTACTGAACCGAATGCGGATACTGTCATTCTCCACCGAGTAATCGTTGTGCAGAGAATCGAGTGCCAGCGCCACCAGTGGCTCCGGGGACGCCGAAAACAAGACAACCGTATCATAGCGGGCGCTCGACCAGACGGCGCCTTCTTTCACCCAGCCGCCAATAATAACAGTGTCGGCTTCAGTAATGGCGCGGGCGATCACGGTGGTGTCAGTTATATTGGAGACGAATGAGGACGTAAATCGGTCCGAAGCATTGATGCCGGGCAGCGTGCCGCTGAGACTCAAGGCAAAGACGACCGAGTCGGGTGTGGTCTGGGTGCCTGTCTGCCAGCGAACGCGCAGGCTGTCGTTCTCGCCGGCGTAGTCCGAACGGATCGAGTCGATCGCTATAAGTACCAGGGGTTCGGGCGGGGTGGCCGCCGGGACGGCATATATCAGCGTGTCGAACCGAGCGGTCGATATCCCAGCTGCGTCCTTCACCCAGGCGCCTATTATTATCGTATCCGGCTCCGCAACGGCGCGGATTATTCTGGCCGTGTCCGTCCTCGATGCTGCGTAACTTCGCGCAAATCTGTCAGGCGAGCCGGTGGTCGGCAAGGTACCGTCGCTCGTCAATGCCAATATCACTGAATCCGGGAAAACCTGACTACTCGTGGTATAGCGAATGCGAATACTGTCAGTCTCACCGGAGAAATCGTTACGCACCGAGTCGATCGCCAGTGCCACCAGCGGACTGGTAGGGGGCTGTATCAGGAACAAGGTATCGTACCGTCCCACCGAATAGGTGTTGGCATCTTTCACCCAGGTGCCGACGATGACCGTGTCCGACTCGGCAATGGCTTTCACGACAATGGCGCTGTCGGTGCGCGATGCGAAATAGCGCCGCGCAAAGCGGTCTGCGGACTGGCTCTGGGTCGGCAGAGCGCCGGTCAGGCTGACGGCATAGATGACGGAATCAGGAAAAGTTTGCGTGCCAGTGGTATACCGAACCCGCAAACTGTCGCTTTCGCCGCTGTAGTCACAGCGTACCGAGTCCAGGAACACCGAGGTCACCGGATTGGTGGGTGGCTGGATCAGAAAGACCGTGTCATATCGAGCCGTAGAGTAGGTGGTACCGTCCTTGGTCCAGGCGCCGATGATTACCGTATCTGACTCCACAATAGCGCGAATGGCATACGAGGTATCGGTACGAGCCCCTACATACGCTCTCGCCCAGCGGTCGGTGGATGACGGGGTCGGCAGGGTGGCAGTGGTGCTTAGCGCCAGAACTACGGAGTCAGGGAACGTCTGTGCCGAGGTGGTGTAGCGGATCCGCAAGCTGTCTGCCTCGCCCGAATAATCGGCGCGGGTGGAGTCGATAATCACCGATACCAGCGGGCTCAACGAAGGCTGTGCCAGAATCAGCGTATCATAGCGGGCCGAAGAATAGGTGCCGCCGTCCTTGACCCACCCGCCAAGAATCAGTGTGTCGGTCTCCGTAATAGTTCGCACCAACGGTATAGTGTCGGTGATTGAGCCTGCGTACGCTACGGCCGAGCGGTCGGTTGACGTCACGGTCGGCAGCGTGCCGTTGGTGGTGATGGCAAAAATAACGGAATCCGGGAATGTCTGCGTGCCGGTGCTGAAGCGAATCCGCATGCTGTCGCTCTCGCCGGAGAAGTCGCAGCGGAGCGAGTCGAAAAACAGGCTGGTCAGAGGTGTCGGCGCGACCACCGGTTGGGTGAGGATGATCGTATCGTACACGCCGGCGGAGAAGCCGCTGTCGTTGTCGCGGACCCAGCCGCCGACGATCACCGTATCGGTCTCGTTGATGAGTTTGGTGATCCGCAAAGTGTCGAGGCGCAAGGCACCGAGGTACGGGCGTGCCCAACGGTCTGACCCCTGAGCTGAAGAAGGCAGAGCATTCGTAAGACTGATCGCCACAATAACTGAGTCGGGCCAGGTCTGGGCGGAGGTCTGGAAGCGGAAACGAAGGCTGTCGTTTTCGCCGGAGTAGTCACAACGGAGCGAATCAGCCACGATGGAATTGAGGCCGATAGGGGGCGTGGAGCCGCCAGGTTGCCAGGCGCCGATGCGCGTCCAGCGCTTGCCGCCGTAAGTGACGTCGATTTCCGGAAGTGAGTTAGGGCGAGACAGGTCGCCGGCGGCCGGATTAGCATACCCGCCGACTGCCGCGGATAGCGGCGTTGTCGCATAGATCGAGCCGATGTCCTGCAGCACAGGCCCGGTCCAGTTCCCGGAGCGCCTAGCGATCCAGTTTGTCCACGTATACCCAACAAAGAAATTGTCAGAGTTCCAAAATAGATTGTTTGAACAGAGCCAAGAAGTATCCGATCCTCCCGACCACTGTATATAGGAACCGTACTGTGTCCCCTGTGCAAGATTGTACTTGAAGTAGTTGTCTGATGGGACGGCCGCATTCCTGCTCCCATCCTGTCCAAATACCATTGCGGCGCTGGCAGAGGTGTATGTCGTGTAGATGCTGTTGTTCGCCACAAAATGCTGATAGTTTGCCGGAGCACCATACAGTCCGTCGGCACGATAGGAAATGTTGTGGCTGACGTTGTTGATGAAGTAGTTGCCGTAGCAGGAGTCGCCCCATTGATTGCCGAGCATACAATATCCGAATGCCGGTGCGTTTTTGACGGTGTTGTATTTGAAGACGTTGGCATACCCCCTCGCCGCCGCGGCCTGATTTTTCCACTCGGCTCCATTGACCCCATCTATCAGACAGCTGTCGACGACCGTGTAATCATGGCTGTAGGTAGTGATAATGGTAGCCCTGTCGACGGAATTGTTCTCGTCGATATACATCACGTAACAGGCGCGGATGCGATTCCCCTGACACATCGTACCACCGCTCCGGGTTGAAACGGCGCACTCGTTCGATGCCGGTCCGGAGGCAATCCGCGTAATGCGACAGTGCTCAATCCAGACCGAGTCGGGGGAATACGGGGAGTTGCCGATATCTACCCCGCCGAACTCGGAGTAGCGGATATCAAAACCGATGATGGACACGTAATCCGCTTCGTTGACATTCCACAATGATACCGATGGCCTTCTGGTGGCGTAGATATTGAAGTTGGTCGGAGAGGCTCCGGTGGTCGTGCGGAAATACAGCACGCCGGCGGATTTGTCATAATAGGCCCGTCCGGCCGTCGCGTCCGACGTGAACTGCGCAAGGCTGGTATCCATTTTGACCTTCAGGGTATCCTGTCCGGCGACATGAGCGGTTCTGTTGCTGTACTGATTCCACTGAGGCAGACTGACCGGGGTTGAATAGGTCGATTGTCCGGCATCATACGACGTCCATGCCGTTCCTGCCGGGACACGCGTTGCTCCGGACAACGTACACGCCTTCGCCATTGCAACGCTGGCTTCAAACTGGAGGCGGCTGGGGTTGACGAGGCTGTTGTAGTAGTTGATTCCAGGATCATAAATAGTGTTGGCCGTGACGCCATCGCCCGCAGCATAGCACGTGCGGTCATTTCTATTGGCGTTGGCGGGGGGAATGAGCATCTCACCGATGTAGGACCCAGGCGCGAAAAACGCCGTATCCCCACCGACCATGACGCTATTCAACCACCCCACAGGCGTCTGCCCGGCAGGCGGCCCGGCGTTCGCCCAGGTGGAACCATCGCGCGTTCCGGTACCGGTCGGCTTGACGTAGCGTGTGGTGCCCTGGACAACACTGGCCAGCGACAATATCAGGAAAAGGCAGATGAAGTCGTATTTTCTCACGGCAGGCCTCATTATTTAGCGAACTCCATATGTATACAGACTTTATCGACATTCAGACATCAAAAAAACGTGCCGGATTCAATGATTGTCGGACCGTTTGTAACCTGTTGTCGGGCTTGCAGGTTGAATATGAGGAAACGGAGGCTGGGCGTTGCGGGCTGTGCGTTTCGTGATTGACGGTCAAAAGCTGAACAGTGGAAGTGATTGGCAGACTCACGCCCCCACTAAACTATATGGGCTCCGGGCTCGCCAAGGATTCCCGAACCGCTCAGTGTCTGCAAATGACCTGGCGTCAAGAAGAAATAGTTGACACTTTTGTCGCCACGGCTCCACCTGTTAAGATTCCTTCCATCGAACCAATAGGCCTCGTAGCCCTCGTGTTGCATCAGTTCGAAAGTCTCGGCGGCCGGAGATTTTGAAGCACCTGGGTCGCCTGATATCTCGACAAGCCACGCCGGCTTCGATTCTCCCATCACCTTCACAGCACCTTTGATACATTTGAGCTCGTGTCCCTCGACATCGCACTTAATGAAGGAGATGTTACGTGGTAGTCTCAAGAACAGGGAATCGATGGTCTTCGATTCTACTCGCTCTCGCCTTAGTGAGCTGTCGGTTATGTCATCGACGATTCTGGCTTCGTAAAAATTCTCACCTCCGGATTCGTAGGTCGGGACCTCCATCGTCACGTTGCTATTCGAATTGGAGACGGCACAGTTTATCGGTTCGACATTCGCCAACCGAAGCTTCCTTATGTTGGAGCAAAGAATCTCAAATGTATACGGGATTGGCTCGACGCTCAGTACACGACCGTGAACACCTACAAGATCCGATAGAAACTTAGTGTACACTCCGATGTTGGCTCCTATGTCGACTACGCAGTCCCCAGGGCGTACCAGATGTATAATGACTCCAAAGTCCTTTTCGTCTCTTTCGCAAATTGATCTTAGAATGCGGGGATAATACGCCTTCTTTAGGACCTGTAAAGCACGCTCAGGAAGCACGCTCAGGACAAGGGCTTTTACCACATTCTTGATGTTCATCGATACCTCCCCTTCAGCGGCTGCTGACCGGAAGACCCTCTCTCGCCAACGGTGGCCATGTCGGCATAATGTTCAGTCCACTATTCCTTAGCGGGATTATCGTTCACGACTTGGGTTGAGTGTGCCGCCGGTGGCAGTTCGGAGACAAAATAGCGGAATTTGCCGCTCTTGTCAGCGGGAATCTCCTCGACGATCTGGAATGTCACGTTCATCCGGGGGCCAAGGTACACTTTCCATTTTTCACGGATGGCGTTCAGGTCGATCTGGTCGAAATCGGGCCCTTTCTCGAGATAGACCTCCAGGCGGTCAATCGCCCGCTGATACACTTTGAATTTGCGGATTCCCTTGGTAAGCGTGTAGTAGAACATCCCGCCGGCCACTTTTTTGCCCTCGGGAGTGGTCAGCATGTCTTCAAGTCGTCCCTCAATATGGCCGAGCATCGGCAGGTGCAGGCCGCACGGGCAGGGACTTTCCTTCCGTTCCACGATATCGCCCAGATGGTACCGGACAAACGGCATGGCGTAGCTGGTGAGGTCGGTGATGACCACTTCGCCCGTCTCGCCGGGGCCAACTTCCCTGCCGGTGGCCGGGTCGACCACTTCAAG
Source organism: Candidatus Zixiibacteriota bacterium (assembly GCA_040753875.1). NCBI lineage: Bacteria > Pseudomonadati > Candidatus Zixiibacteriota > Candidatus Zixiibacteriota bacterium. Next base: position 15,096 of record JBFMDV010000039.1, read on the forward strand.
GTAAATGTTGTGGCTCATGACATGCATCTGGTCGCTCGGGCAGGCGAACGCGATAATGCCGCACTCGGTGGTGCCATACTCGTTGACGATGGGGCAGGCGTAGGCCTCTTTCATCAGTTGCTTCTGTTCCGGATACAGAATCTCACCGGTGGCGACGATGGCGTGGAGGCGAAGGTCGGCCGGGTTGAAGCCGAGGCGACGCAATCGAAGCGCGAGTTCGGTCATATAGCTGGGGACACCGTACATGAATTTGGGGCGGAACCGCCTGACTTTGTGATAGAAAGCGGTGCTGGATTGGTCGGAGACATCGAACGAGCTGAGGCGGATGCGGTTGAGCAGGAAGTCACGTGTATAAATCGAGATTTGTCGTTTGAGCTCGCGCGGAAGGCCCCAGATACGACACTGACGGTCGCCGATCTCGATGCCGTGCCAACTGTAACAGTCGTGCATGATGGCGTTCATGTAGGCGAGCGAATCATGGTCTTTGACAAAGTCGAGCGGCATGCCGGTCGAGCCGGAGGTATGGCGATGGGAGATGCGTCGCTTTTCGGTTGAGGCCATGCGCGCGGAATGTTTCCGTATTTCGTCCTTGGTCAGGAGCGGGATTTTGGCAAAGTCGTCGGGGGATTGGATATTCGCGGGCGAGATTCCGTGCTGGTCAAATTTCTCGCGATTGTATGGGCTGTGTTGATAAACGTACTCCAACAGTACGCGAAGCCGTCGCCACTGATCCGTCTGCATCTGTTCCGGGCTTAGTCTATTGAATGCGCGGACCTCGCGGAGATACGGGTAAAGCCGCTCGCCGCGCAGCGCCAGAATCGGGTAATAGAAGAGGTGTCGGGCAATCCACGGGTGCATAGCGTCAGTCTCTCGGCGGCTCGGGCGTTAGTGTCCGGTCGATATAGATCCGGTGCCACAGTTCGAGGTTGGTGAGAGTCCAAAGTAACTCACCATGGTTGCGGGTGCCGGCGCGGTGTTCCTTGATGACCGCTTGCACACGTTCGGCGCGGAGTCCTTCGCGCTGTCTGAACTTGGGTTCGAAGAACATATCGAGATAACGCCCTAATCCATCATTGTCCCGGAACCACAAATCCACGGGGACACCAAAGCCGACTTTCTGCCGGTAGATCGCCTCGTGCGGTAAGTACTGCTCACCGAGGAGCTTCACCAGGTACTTGTTTCGGGTGCCGTTGATTTTAAGACTCAGCGGGAGTTTGATGGCCCATTCGACGAGGCGATGGTCCAGAAACGGCACGCGGCCCTCGATACTGACGGCCATAGTCATCCGGTCCACATCGTACAGTGCCGACGGGATATACGTTTTCAAATCGAGATACATCGTCTGCTCGGTGAGGTTGTGACGTGACAGCGATGGGTGACGCAGAATAGAGCGCCGGTATTCGAGGTACTCGCCATTCGTGTTGGTGGCCAGAATGGAACGGACCAGCTCCGCCGGGCCATACATGGCGTTGTACAGGCCGACGTCTTCGAGCGACCTGCCTAAGAAATATCCCATTTTGTTCAGTTTCCTGCCTGGTGCGGCGGAGAGAGCGGCTCCGAGCGCTTTTCGAACAAACCCAGGAAGACCGGCTGCGTGCGACACCGTGCGGGGAATCAGAAAGCGCGGATAGCCGCCGAACGACTCATCGGAGCCATCCCCCGTGAGGACCACGGTCACGTACTGACGGGCAAGCTTGGAGACAAAATAGATCAGCGGCGACGATGGGTGGTGAAGCGGCTCATCGTGGTGCCAGACGAGAAACGGCAGAGCGTCGGCGTATTTTTTCTTGTCGATACGGATGACATGATGGTTGGTCTGGAACCGATCAGCCATCATGGTTGCGTAGCGGGATTCATCCCACTCCGGCTCGTGAAAGCCGATGGAGAAAGTGTTCAGATCGGCGTTGTGGTGATCTTTGGCGAAGGCCGTGGTCAGGCCGGAATCGACCCCGCCGCTGCAGAACGTGCCGAGGGGAACATCGGACATCAGCCGGTATTTGACGGACGCCCGGAGGTTTGCTTCCAGCTGTTCCGTCGCGGATTTCAAGTCGGTCTCGCCATACTCCCCGGGCGGGCAAACATCCCAGAACTTCTCCGTGCGGATGCGGCCGTTCTCGCAGATTAGCAGATGTCCAGGCAGAAGCTTGGCTACTCCCTCGAACAGGGAATCTTCGCCGGCTGGGTATCGGAAAATCAGTTGTTCCTCAAATGCTCTGCTGTTGGGTCGTGCCGGCACGGCAGGGTTTTGCAGCAGTGCTTTGATCTCGGAGGCAAAACAGAGACTGCCGTCGCGGATAGTGTAATGGATCGGCTTGATACCCAATCGGTCGCGAGCTATGACCAGCCGCTTTCTTGGGGCATCCCAAATCGCCAGACCGAACATGCCGTTCATCCGCGAGAATCCAGCTACTCCCTCCTGTTCGTACAGGTGAATGATGGTCTCGGTGTCGGCTTTGGTACGATATTGATGCCCTTGGGCGATCAGGTCTTTGCGGATATCGGCATGGTTGTATATCTCACCGTTGAAGATAATCCAGACATCACCGGTCTCGTTGGACATCGGCTGATGTCCCCCGGCAAGATCGACGATGCTCAGTCTGCGGAAACCAAACCCCAGCGGACCATCAAAATAATAGCCGTCATCGTCGGGACCGCGATGTGTCATCACCCCGGTCATTTTTCGCACCACCGTCTGATCGACCGGTTGCGAACGTTGGAAATTAAGTACGCCGCAAATACCGCACATGAAAGTAACTGTCCCTTTGTTGTCCGGATTCTCAGGTCACTTATTTAGTGTCTGTTGAACAATACGTTCACACTTTCGCTGCGTTCTGGTAACACTGTTTGAGGGTCTCGCCGATGATGCCCCAGGCGTAGTTTCGTTCGACGAACTGGCGGGCGTTCGATTCCAGCTTTCGACGGAGTGAAATATCGGTCAATGCCCGAACGGCCTGGTCAACAAACTGCTCGACCGAATCGCCGATCAGAATCTCAGTTCCATTCGTGGCCCCAATCCCCTCGGCACCGATGGTAGTGGATACGACCGCCTTGCCACTGGCGAAGGCATCCAGAATCTTGAGCCGGGTTCCACCTCCTACCCGAATCGGCACGACAAAAACCGCCGCCCGCGCGACATGTTCGCGGATATCGTCGACATAACCCATCACTTTGATAGTCGGATCATGAGCGGCCAACTCAAGCACCCGTTTGGCCGGGTCCTGGCCGACAATGACCGCTGTAGCCTGGGGAACGCGCGCTCTGATACGCGGGAACAGTTCCTCGCAGAACCAGGTCATGGCATCGCGGTTCGGGTACCAGTTCATGCCGCCGACCCAGACCATGCTGGTCGCTTGTTCGTCCGGGCGGGGTCGGAAATACTCGACATTGGTGCCGTTGGGCACCACCTCGGTCTTGGCGCCCGGGCAGAATCGCAACAACTCGAGCGCATCAAGTTCGGAGACGGTGAGGTTCAAGGCGAAGCGCGGCGCCAGAAGTCTCTCATAACGGCGCAGTTTCCAGCCCTGCAGCAGAATATAGAGTTTCACCAGAGGGTTCTTTTCGCTGTAGCCGCGGCGGAGCATCAGGCTCGATTCGATATTATGGTGATTGAGCACAGCGGGAACTCGCCCGAGATATTTTATGTAACCGGCAAGAGCGATGGTGTCGATATGGACCAGGTCGAAATTCCCCTCGGCGATCATAACGCGGAGTTTCCGGGCCATCTGTCCGGTTCTGAAACGCCAGACGGAGTACGGAGTCAATGAAAGGAGATTAAACAACAGCAAGAGATACCAGCGGAATCGGCTGTAATCGGTCGGGATTTTGAAAACCGTCACGCTCTTATAGGTTTTGTCGCATTCAGCGACGGCTTCACTCAGTTTGGCCTCGGTGTTGAGAATGTTACGCTGAGTGAAACTCAACAGGTGAACCTCGTTGGTGGCGGCTGCCTCGCGGAACAGGTAGTGGTTTCGCTGGAGGGCCCCGCCGTGCGGCGGGTACGGCAGAAAATGGGAGAGAATGAGGATTTTCATGCGAGCGCCATAACTTCGCGATACACGGCCAGCAGGCGCTGTCGCTGCAGGTCCACGGAGAACTCTTCCTGTACCCGGGCTCGCGCGGCCAATCCCATTCGTTCGCGCAGACCGGTATCAGCGAGCAATTTCACACAGGCGTCGGCCAGCGCCTCGGCATCGCCAGGGGGCGTCAGAATTCCGGATTGATCGGGCTCTATAACTTCGGTGATGCCTCCGACCGCGGTGCTGATGCAGGGTTTTTTCAATGTCATAGCCTCCAGGAGAACCACCGGTATCCCTTCGTGGTGCGACGTCATAACAAACAGGTCGAGACCGTTAAGGATATCCCAAACATCGTGGCGAAATCCCAGGAATTTCACGGTCTCACCCAGCCCATTCGATTGCGCCAAAGCCATATACCGGTCTTTCAGCGGGCCGTCTCCGGCAAGAACGAAACAGACCTCGGGACGCTTGTGGTGTATCAGCCCTGCCATCTGCAGAAACAGTTCGTAGTTCTTAACCGGGACCATCCGACCGAGCGAACCTATGATAGGTTGGTCCGGCGCAACCTGCAATTCCTTTCTCAGTTCCACGGAACTGCGGGAGGGAACAATCTTGACCGGGTCGACCGCGTTGTGGATCGTGGTGATGCGATCGGGGTTGTATAATCCACGAAACTGCCGCTCGATATCATGCGAGACCGGCTGGATGCGCTCGAAGTATCGACGGGTAACAAATCGGTTGGCGCGGTCATACAGTTGGCCTTTGAGATTCTTGACGCCCGAGAACATCTCCGTGACGCCGTGCACGGTCTGGACAAGTCCTCTGACGCGACACCGCTTCTTGAGCATGGCAGCCAGGATGTTCTCTTTGTAACGGTGGGAATGGATGATATTAACCGGTCGTTTCGTCAACTCGTCGACCACCCGACCGCGGATTGCCCAAAATCCGTGGCCGGCTTCTTCGATGACGGTGACACGCAGGCCTGATTGACGCAATAGGGCGGCGAGTTTCCCTTCGTTCAGGAGGATAGCGGAGAGTTCGAGTTCATCGCACGCCGTGAGTGCGGTGATCATGTTGAATGCCTGCGCCTCGGCGCCGGCCCACAGATCACCGGAGATGAGGTGACATACCCTTATCGTTTGGTGGCGTCCCATACCACATACTTCTGGCCGGTCAGGTATTTCCACCAGGCCACCAGTATCGAAAGGTTTACCATTACGAAGAACAGGGGAATCTTGAACAGGCTGATCTGTTGTAGCGGTCGCAGCAGGTACGCGAGCAGAGCCATAACGTACAAGAGCGCCTGTCCGGCCAACAATGCCTGGTAGAACAAGCCATGCCGCCATAGAAACAGGTTCGCTATGAGTAAAACTATTATGGCGAAAGGCACCAGCCACCGGCACAGTTTGTGGCTGAACATCTGGAGCGTATAGGTGCCGTATTTGAAAACATTGAGTATTTCTTTGAACTCAAATAGCACTTCCAGCCCGTGCACGACGGTGCGGACCTTGCGCATGAATTCTTTGTCGGGGTTAGCCAGGACGCGATAGTAACCGATGGCTTGGTGCTCGACTACGGCGCGAAGGCCGTGCATGCGGGTGACGATCGGCATGTAGAAGTCGCTGGACATGTCGCCGATCCAGTGGTAGCAGAGATATTTTCTGACGGAGAAAAAGCAGCCGCTGGCGCCGACGAGCGAGCCGACCTGGTTTTCGAGCGCCCGAAGTTTCATTTCGTATCGCACATACGCGCCCTCGCCAGCCGAGCCGTCGGCGGTCTCCTCGATCCTGTCTTCGCCGGAGACACAGCCAATCGTGGGGTCAGCGTACGAGCGAACTATTTTGGCGATGGCATCCGCCTTGAGAAAAGTGGTGGCGTCGGTGAGCACGACAATGTCCGTAGTGGCCATTTGTATGCCGTGTCCTTGTCCGTAATGCTTGCCGTGCCGCTCGGCTATGCGAAGTAGTTTGATGCCGCGATCGAAGTAGGAACGGACAATCTCCTCGGTCTGGTCGGTGGAGGCGTCGGAAACAACGATGATATCCAGCTTGTCCTTGGGATATTCGAGCGCCAGCGTGTTGTCGATTTTGTTGGCGATTCGTTTTTCCTCGTTGTACGCGGTGATGATCACGGTCACCGGCGGATACCAGTCCTGTTTGGCGACTTTCTTGACATGAAAGAGCGAGATAAGCCACAAGGCCAGGGGATATCCGATATAGGCCCAGAAAATGACAAAGGCCGACCCCCAGAAGAGGACCGGCAATACTACTCCGCCCACTGTAGGAATTTCCCTTTTCGGTGCAACAACTGCAGGAAAAGCCGCTCGTACTCAGCCACCATCTTATCCAGACTGTACTCACGGCCAACTTTCTCACGTGCGGCTCGGGCGAATGCAGAGCGGCGGGTGTCATCGGTCAAGAGCGACTGAAGCGCAGCCGCCAGTCCGTCGGCATCGCCGACCTTGAACAAAATCCCGTTCACGTTGTCGTCCACTATAGCCGGGTTTCCCCCCACGTTGGTCACCACGGCGGGGAGGCCCGAGGCCATTGCTTCCAGCAGTGAGACCGAGGTACCTTCGGAAACCGACGAGAGCACGAACAGGTCGAACAGATTCAGGAAATCCGGAATATCCGCCCGTTTGCCGGCGAACCGGACCGAGTCAGTCAAATTGAGAGAGCGGACCTGTTCTTCGAGTTCAGTTTGCAATGATCCACCGCCGACCAACACGAGCACACTCTCCGGCAGCGCTCGGTGAAGTTGGGCGAACCCCTCGATGAGAGTTGCCTGGTCCTTAATGGTCTCCAGACGTCCGACAGTTCCGACCACCCGAGCTTCCGGTGAGATATCGAGTTCCCGCAAGAGCGTTTCAGATTTGGGGCGAGGGGAGAATGTCTCCATGTTCACGCCGTTGAGAATGATCTGCATTTTATGTTTCTGGACTTTCAATTTCCGGAACATGTTGTCACGGAGTTCCTCGGAAACCGCAATGACACGGTCGGCGAAACGCGTGGTGACGGCGTCCTCAAGTGTTCGCAGCGGCGGCTCGATATTCGGTCGGCCATGGTCGGTGTACACCACCACCGGGACACGGGCAAGACGGGCGGCTGCGGTGGCTTCAAAAAACGTCCCGGAATGGGTGTTGATGACATGGATATGGTGTTGCCGGAAATATTTCACGAGTTTCAACGGATCGCGCGGGTCGAAATGCCTTGGGTTCTTCTCCAGCAGCCAGACCTTGATGCCGGCCTCCTGGAGCAGCTCGGCGAACGGCCCCAGCTTGTTGAAGCAGCAAACCTCGACATTGAAGCGGGTTTTGTCGATGCGGAGAGTCAGTTCGGTGACGATTCGCTCCAGCCCGGCGAAGCCGAGATTGAGAACGGTGTGAAGAAGATTGATTCGTTCGGTAGACATAGAAGAGTCCGGGCTCAAGCGCTCTGTTGTCCCGGAATGGGAAGCTGCCTGATCACTTTGGCCGGGTTGCCGGCCACCAGCGAATACGGCGGCACATCCTTGGTGACCACGGAGCCGGCCCCGATGATCGAACCTTTGCCGATATGAACCCCTTTGAGGATGATGGCGCGAAAGCCGATCCAGACGTAATCTTCGATAATAACAGAGCGCGGGTCAAGGTCCGGGCCTTCCTGGGAGATGTCCTGGGCGTGGTAGTTATGTTCGACTATGACCACATCCCATGAGATGCCGCAGTTGGAGCCTATTTTGACTTCGCGGCCGCAGTGTATTTCGGTCCGGTCGCCGATATTGGTGTTGGTGCCAATAGTGAGAACGGCCGGGACACCCTCGAGGACTGACATCGCCACCAGTTTGACATTGGGCCATAGGGTGCAATTGGGGCCGATCCTGATTACTCCGTTTTTCTTGCTTATGATCTGCTTCCCGATCGCCTTGATCGGGCCGTTGATCTCCACCTGAGAACGAAGCCACCACCCGCGCATGTATCCCATGATCTTGCGGCGTATATCCTTGAACCTGAGTTGGCGCAACCGCGCCAGGCGTGATGGTTGTTGTCCTGCCATGGAAATAGCTCCTCAATCCGGCCGATACCGCTACCTCAATATCGGTAGAATCCTGGATTTTGACAGGCAGACCCGGCGGGATTGGCATTCAGTTATTTGCGGCGGAATGGTAGGGGGATAAGCGCCAAAGTGCAAGGCAAAACTGGAGTTAAGTTGACAAGCATAATGCTGCGGCCTATTTTGGCCGGTGTCGGGCCGGTCGGAAACCGCCGATACACGCAGAGAGTTTAGACTACCATGAATGAACTGGGCAAGAAACTGAAACTGCACCATATCGGCATCGTGGCCCGCGACGAGGCCCAGATCGAGCAGTTCAAGACCATCCTGGGACTCACCGAGGAAGCACGGGAGACAATCGAAAAGTATCACGTCACCAACGTCTTTCTCAGTTGCGCCGGTGGGAGCAAACTGCATTTCATGATTCCGCACAAAGGTGTGCTCAAGAATTTCAACCAGGGGCGGGGCGGCTTCCATCATATCGCCTTCTGCGCCAAGGATATCGATGCCGCCCAGAAGGAACTAGAAAGCAAGGGGATCAAGTTCATCGCCGGTGAGAAACAAAAGGGGATCGGGCAGTTTCAGTTCAATTTCGCGCTCCCCAATATCGCCGGATTGAACGTGGAACTGATTCATGACCCGGACATGGACTGGTCCGACACCGAATAGCCCCGCACCAACAAGGATACACCATGTCGCCCAATAATCAGAAACTGCTCCGCCTGCTCGAAGATATTCTGCTGATCGATGACACCCAGTACCGGGATGAATTCGGCCCCGATGAGATCGAGACCTGGGACAGCCTGGCGATGGTGAGTATCGCGGCGGCGGTCGAGAAGGAGTTTGGGTACGCAATGACACCCGAAGAGATGGTTTCGATGGGGACGATTGGGGATATCAAGTCAGTGCTGCGCGGTCAGGGTGTTGGCTTTGAATGAAGTCGATTGCAGAAAACTTCCTGGCCACCGCTGACCGAGTTCCCGATAAGACATTCCTGGTCGGTCCGGACAATCATCGGTTCACATACGCGCAGGTATTGAGCCGCGCGCGCCGATTTGCGACTCTCCTCGAAAGCAACAATGTCGGTGCGGGCGACAGAGTAATACTCACGTTTCCCAATTCGGTCAACTATCTCTGTGCCTATCTGGGTACCCTCATGCGCGGCTGCACGGCGCTCCTGGTGGACCCACGGTCGCGTCCGGCTCATCTGGAATATGTACGGTCGAACTGCGACGCCAAAGCCTGGATGAGCCACAAGTCGCGAGCCGAGTACGATCATATTCAGGGGCAGATACGGTGTCCCCACAATCTCGATCCCCTGCCGGAGATGCCTTTGGAGAAGCTGTGTGCCGACAAGAATCCTCTGGCGCTTATCATGTACACGAGCGGGGCAACGGGCATACCAAAAGGAGTCTGCCTCTCGCATGATAATCTCCAGCACACGATTCGTTCAATCATCTCATGGGCGAAGATCGAGGAGAGTGACCGCGAGTTGACCACACTTTCGCTGACGCACCTGTTCGGTCTTGCGCACGTGCATATCTACTGGACGCTTGGCGGGACAGTGTACCTCGAAGAGAAGCTTCAGGATATCCCTCGCCTGATGCAGCGTATTACCGACGAGCAGATTACCAGTTTCCCCGGCACTCCTGGCGGGTTCAAGATGATACTGGATCAATTTGCGGATCTATTCGCCAATCATGCGGGAAGGCTCAAGTATATCGTTGTCAACTCTGCTCCGATGGCGGAGGAGTATATCAAAAAGATGCTGGAGCTTCTGCCGAACACGCGGTTCTACATGTACTATGGTCTCACCGAGGCAAGCCGCTCAAGCTATATCTGTTACAATGACAATCGCACCAAACTGAAGTCGGTAGGTCGGCCAACGCCCGGAGCGGAGGTTGTTGTGGGAACACCCGATAAACCGCTAACCAATGAAGTTGGTGAAGTACTCATCCGCGGGCCGCATCTCACTAAAGGGTATTGGGGGATCAATTCGAGCGAGTATTTTCTCGATGGCTGGTTTCGGACCGGCGATTTGGGGATTATGGATGCCGATGGTTTCCTGACGTGGGAAGGACGGTTGAAGGAGCAGATCAACATCGATGGACTCAAATTGACGCCGATGGAGGTGGAATCGGTGCTGATGGATCATCCGCGTGTCAAAGACTGTGCAGTGGTTGGAGCGTCCGACGAGATGACCGGCGAGGTGGTGGTTGGGTTTGTGGTACCCAATGGCGCGCCGAGCCGGGAACTGGAGATCGAACTGCGCCGCCACTGCAAAGACCGGCTCGAGATATACAAGATTCCCAAAAAGATTGTCTTCATCGATGAGATACCGCGCACCGACACCGGCAAGACCAAGCGGATGTCGCTCAAAGAGAGATTGCAGTCGTGACGAAGGCCGAGGTAGTGGTCCGCGCCGGTACGCCGGATGACTACCCGGCGATTGCGGCCGTACTCGACCGGACATTCTGTGCCCGGCCGTATGAACAGCGCGTTAAACTCTGGCGCTGGCGCTCTGAGAACAATCCGGTCCGCCTGCCTGAGATTCCCGGGTTTCTTATCGCCGAACTCGACGGTCAGATTGTGGGCGTGCATGGCCTGGTGCCGATGCGGGTCAAGCTGGGAGACCGCACAGTTGTAGCGTCGTGCAGTTGCGATCTGGCAGTGGACCCATCGGCTCGCTCGGCCGGTATGAAGATCAAATTAAAGGCGCTGAGCAAAGAGCTCTCGGCACTGCACATCTCGACCTCGGCCAACGAGCCGGCCAACAAGATCACGCTGGCGCTGGGAGGGAAAGAGATTGCGCATGGCCGAAAGAAGCTGCTCAAGCCGCTCAAATTGAGTGGCCTGCTGACGCGTTCGCTTAGGGCCAAGGCCGGTTCAGTAGGCGCTGCTATTGGTACAATACTCGGTGTGAGGGCCGACTGGCCGATGGCGCTTGGGCGGTTGTTGACACGATATCCGCAATCGCCGGGGGCCGAAGTCCACTCAATCACTCGTTTCGATAAACGTTTCGACCAGTTCTGGTCCGTTGTTTCAAAGCAACATCACATCATGGTGGTCCGTGATTCCGCCTATCTCAACTGGCGCTATGCCGAGTATCCGTTTGGGGGAATCAGTTCATTTGGACTGTATCGGGGCGAATCACTCCTTGGCTTCGCGGTTATGCATCGCTCCATCGATGAAGACAAGCTGCCATTCGTAGCGCTTTTGGAGTTGTATGTACTGCCCGATGAGCCGGAGGCGTATGAACAACTGCTGGGATTTGTGGTCAAGCAGTCAGTAAACGGTGGCGCGCATTATATCGCTACGCGATGCTCCACGCCGAAAGAGGAAGCAATCCTGAATCGCCGTGGTTTCCGTGTGCGTATGATGCCGTTCTCGCCGGCCACGTACAAGAATAACACCGAGCTTCCTGCAGCGTTTTTCGCAGATGACCGCAATTGGTACCTGACGCTTGGGGACGGGGACGGGTGTTATTACTACGATTGAGGCCGGCTTCGGTGTAGCCCACCTGCTTCAGGTGGGTTTCCAGCTCTCACCACAAAGCAACCGGTCATATCACCGCACCTCCAAGCACCGTTTCCCCATCGAAACGACGGTAATTGACAGTGCGGGGAAACGGAGTAGCTGGGGACCCAGCCGATGGCTGGGATACACCGACCGAAGAGTGGCAGAACCAGAAGCGGTTCTGCCCTACAGGCGGCGGTGGCTGCGCGGAATGCGGTCGGGTCACACGCCCTGAAGCGGGGCGCAAGACCCGACCGAACTGGAGAAAATTCTGCGGTTAGCGGATTGCTTCAAACGCGTGGCGCAGGTCGATAAGAAGATCATCGCTGTGCTCGATGCCTACGGAGAGGCGAATTAAGCCGTCGGTGATCCCGTGCTGCTCGCGCACCTCCCTGGGAATCGAAGAATGGGTCATCGAGGCCGGGTGGTTTATCAGCGACTCCACGCCGCCAAGCGATTCGGCCAGCACGAAGACCTCGGTTGACATGGCGAATTTCTTCACCGTGTCAAAGTCGGCTTTCAAACTAAACGACACCATCCCGCCTGGCATGTTCATACCGTTGGGAATCGGCTTGCCGTCGCGGCCCGGGAAGTAGATTTGGTCCACCTGTTTCATGGTCTCAAGGAATTCCACCACTTTCATGGCGTTGAGCGAATGCCGCTCCATGCGCACGTGCAGAGTCTTCAGACCGCGCAGGACCAGCCAGGCGTCAAAGGGCCCCAGCACGCCGCCGACAGCATATTGATTAAAGCGGAGTTTTTCGGCGAGCGCGTCATCTTTGACCACCAGCGCGCCGGCGATAACATCGCAATGCCCGCCGAGATATTTTGAGGCGGAGTGATGGACGATGTCGGCGCCGCAATCGAGCGGACGCTGGATATAGGGGGTAGCAAACGTGTTATCCACTGCGGTCAAAATGCCGTGTTGCTTCCCGATCTTGGCGACTGCCGCGATGTCGATCAAATGCAGAAGCGGATTGGTGGGAGTTTCCAACCAGAACAGCCGGGTGTTCGGTTTGATGGCTTTTTCGAAATCCGACGGGTCGCGGCCATCGACATATGTGAAATCGAAATTGTAGTTGGCCCGCATCAGCCGTTCGAACAGACGGCGGGTGCCGCCATACAGATCGCTTACCGCTACCACGTGATCGCCGGCTTTTAACAGATCGAGTACTGCTTTGAGAGCCGCGAGGCCGGAGGCGAAAGCAAACCCGTGAGTGCCATTCTCGAGTGTAGCCAGTGCATTTTCCAGCGCCAAACGAGTCGGGTTGGACCAGCGGGAGTAGACATACCCGGACTCATCGCCGGGGAACTGGACGCGATAGGTCGAGCTGGGGTAGATAGCCGTGGTCACCGAACCGGTCTGGTCTTGCGGCACCTGGCCGGAATGGATGGCTTTGGTCTCGAACTTGAAATTCTTGAATCGGCTCTGGCTCATGGTGTCACCTGTTATAGAAATCCCTTCTCCCGCATCCAGTCATCGTTGAACATCTTGCTGATATACTTGCTTCCGCTGTCCGGGAGAATAACGACCATGATCTTGTCCGGCGAAAGCAGTTTGGCATGTTTGAGCGCCACATGTACTGCAGCGCCGCTGGAGCCGCCGGCCAGTATCCCCTCCTTGCGTGCCAGAGCACGTCCGGCCTCGAAACATTCTTTGTCGTTCACCTGATATACTTTGTCAATCACCGAAAAATCGATCGTCGGGCAGAGCATGTCCTCGCCGATCCCTTCAACAAAATAGGTGTGCGGCTCGATCATGGTCTTGTCTTTGTGGTAATTGTAGTAGACGGAGCCAATAGGGTCTGCCGCTACCACCTCGATCAAGTGGTTCTGCTCCTTCAGATATTTGGCCGTGCCGCTAACTGTCCCGCCGGTGCCGATTCCGCCAACCAGAACATCGAGTTTCCCCTTGGTCTGTTTCCAGATTTCCGGGCCGGTGAGTTTGTAGTGTGCTTCGATATTATCGAGATTGAAATATTGCCCAATCAAATATGAGTTGGGGGTCTCGCGATGAATCCGCTTGGCGGTCTCATAATAACTCTCCGGCGATTCGGCCGGGACGGCGGTCGGGCAGACATGTACTTCGGCACCGAAGGCCTTTAGCGAATCGACTTTTTCACTGGACATTTTGTCCGGGATTGTCAGGATCGCCTTGTAACCGTGCACGGCGGCAAACATCGCCACCGCAGCGCCGGTATTGCCGGACGTAGCTTCGACAATTGTCCCGCCCGGTTTCAGGTCGCCGCGCGTAATCGCCTGCTTCAGGATGTAGACAGCCATCCGGTCCTTGACCGATCCCGTTGGGTTCATGAACTCCAGCTTGGCCAGGACCGTGGCTTTGATTCCCATCTCGGTGGTCAGCTTGCGCAGCCGCACCAGCGGCGTGTTGCCTATTGCTTCGGTGATGTTGTCGGAATAGAATTTTTCGACCATAGGTCTCCGGACACAGACGTTGCTCTTTCAGTACTACCGTAAACATCGGCAGGTGCCCCTTGTTCACGGAAGGCCAAAAATGACCAGGGATTGTCTATATTGGGCGAACCGAGCCACTTGTCAAGGGGATTTGGCGGACCGTGGCTGATGATTGCCTCTTGGCAACTTCGCAAAAGCCTGTATCTTTACAGTATATGGTGATCGCGCACGGCAAGGCGGACAAGGAACGGGCGCTGTTGATCGGGCTGGCGCTTGACTCAAGAAACCGTCAGGCGATCACCGATTCGCTCTCTGAACTGGCAGCACTGACAGTCTCGGCTGGCGCCGCAGTCGTCGGTCAGAGGATCCAGACTCGCCAGAGACCGAATCCGGGCTTGTTTATCGGCAAGGGATTGGTGGAGGAGTTGCGGCGGACACTTCCGGCGCAGAATGCCAACTGCGTTATTTTCGATGATCCCCTCAGCCCCGCCCAGCAGCGAAACCTCGAGAACGAACTCGAAGTGAAGGTGATCGACCGCTCGATCCTGATCCTGGACATATTCGCAACGCGAGCGAGAACGGCAGCAGCACGTCTCCAGGTCGAATTGGCCCAGCTTGAGTACACGCTGCCGCGTCTGACCGGCGCGTGGGTCCATTTCTCCCGGCAGTATGGAGGAATCGGTGCCAAGGGGCCGGGCGAAACGCAACTTGAGGTAGACCGCCGGCAGGTGCGCAAGAAGATTGACCATTTGAAAGAGAAGCTCGAGGAGTTGGATACGCAGCGCGCGGTCCAGAGGAAAGCGCGGCAGAAGTTGTTCAAGGTTGCGCTGGTCGGCTACACGAACGCCGGCAAATCGACGCTTTTCAATCTGCTCACCAAAGCCGATGTCCAGACCGCCGACATGTTGTTCACGACGCTGGATTCCACTACTCGCGTGATGTCGTCCGGGTACCCCTGCCAGGTCGTATTCTCAGACACGGTCGGGTTTATCAAGAAGCTTCCGCACCAATTGGTGGAGTCGTTCAAATCGACCTTGGAGGAAGTTCATTTGGCCGATCTCCTGCTCCATGTAGTTGATTGCTCCGAACTGCACTTTGAGGAGCAGATTAAGCAGACGAGATCGGTGCTCGATGAGATAGGGGCCCATGCGGTTCCTTACCTGATGATATACAACAAGATAGACATCAGCCCCGCCTTTGTGGCCCCGCCGGACCCGGAGGGGAGAGCGTTTCTGGTTAGCGCCAAAGAAAAGTCAGGTCTGGCTGCTTTGAAAGCTGAGATCATCGCGGCCTCCGGCCGACATCGAGACGGAGGAAATTTCGCTAAATCAGTCCAGTCTCCTGCCGATACATCCCTTAAGGGTACGCATCATGGGTAAGAGAATTCTGGTCGTCGACGATAACCCGAACATGTCCTCGCTTCTGTGCGAAATGCTGGAGGTGTTCGACTATCAGTCTGTTCACGCCAGCGACGGCAACGAAGCGCTGGCGGAACTGGCCAAGGGGGATTTCTCGATGGTGATCACCGACATGCGGATGCCCAACATGACGGGGCTGGAACTTCTGAAAGAAGTGAAAGACCGCCATCCCAAGTTGCCAGTGGTGCTGATATCCGGCTATTCGGTGAATGAGATTGCGTCGATGGGCGGAGAGCTCAAGCCCGATGGTTTCCTTGGCAAACCGCTCATGATGTCCGATATCGAACGGCTGCTGAATACGCTGCTGTAAAGCGGCATCAGAACTCTAGTTAATCCGCCCCTTCAACCAAGATAGAGTACCTTCCGAACAAGTCGGAGGCTGCTACGCGCAGGCGTCTACACATCATTTCGAAATACTTGGGATCAATTTCCACGCCGATGCTGTTCCTACCACATTCAAGTGCTGCTCGGCACGTTGTTCCTGATCCTGAGAACGGATCAAGCACAGTGTCGCCGACAAATGAGAACATGCGGACCAATCGAATTGCCAATTCTATGGGAAAAGGGGCTGGGTGCTTTTTAGTGGATGCACCAGGGATTGTCCAGAACTGTCGAAACCACTCGTGGTAATCTTTCTTCGAGATCATGCTAGCCAGACGCTGATCGGGAGTCGGCTGACGGTACCCACCCGGTTTTCGTTGCATTAGTATGAACTCAATGTCATTCTTGATTATGGCATTTGGTTCGTAAGGTTTGCCAAGAAACGAGCTCATGTCAAGAGTTGTGTAAATTTGATTTTCAAGCAGCGTGCTTTTCGATCTGATTGTTTTTCGTGTTCCTGTCCTCAATCCCGTCTGTGAACTTCACACCCTCCAGAACCTTCGTCACCATCTGCGGCGCGTTGATCCGGCGCCAGCGTTTCTCTGCTCGCACGATCAGCTGGAAGATCAGATACAGAGCCGAACGTGGTGATTTGATCCGACGGGCGGCGTTGGTCCGCAGCTTGACGGTGGCGAAGA